>CBAAAA010000139.1:0-10138 GCA_964658695.1 uncultured Solirubrobacteraceae bacterium
CAAGACCTACGCCCGCCAGGATCACGATCGGCCACGCCTTTCGGAACTGGCGCAGGTGTGCGGCCGCATCCAGATTGACCAGCATGATCACAAAAAGGAAGAGCAGGGTAATGCCGCCGATATAGACCACGACTTGGGCGACGAACAGGAATTCAGCGCCTAGCAGTAAGAAGAGTCCGGCAACGCCCAGCAGCGATACCGTAAGCCAAACCGCCGCCAGAACCGCGCTGCGGCGGGTAACAGTGAGGACTCCACCAGTTAAGGTCAAGAGTGCAAAAAGGTAGAACAAGCCGTCTTCGACCATGTGGCTAATGCCTGAATGTCTCCGGTACGGGTCCCTCTTCGAGCATCTGGCGATCCCATACAAGGCCGTTTCGCGTAAAGCTTGCCAGTTCGAAGTCCTGGGTTAGCTCAATGGCATCCACCGGGCAGGCATCCTCGCACAGGCCGCAAAACATGCAGCGCGAAAGATCATACGTGAAGGTCGTGAGTTGCTTGTGCTTGGTTTTGGGATCGCGCAGGCTGCCGACGACGATCAGGTTTTCCGGACAGGCAACAGCGCACAGGTCACATGCGATACAGAGGGTCTCCCCGTTCTCGGGATTGATATTGAGGCGGGGAGCCCCGCGATAGCGCTCTGATACACGCGGGCGTTCGGCTGGATACTGCTCCGTATACAAGCCACTGGGACGCTGCCGTCCGAAAGTCACACCGAGACCTTTCAGCAAGTTGAAAAATGGCAGTTCGCTAAATCGTTTCCACATGACGTTGGGCTGACTGGCTCCACAACCAAGTCCCAGAATTCATCGTAAACGCTTAGCTCCCCTTGATCCGAGGCAAGTTCAGCAAAAGGCGATCAGGAGGATGCAGTGGAGATTTTGCGGGTTGTTTCGCGCGATCTTCGGGAGGGAGGCTTTTTACCGTTCGAAGCCAATCACCAAAAAAGGCGGCTGGAGCACAGATTTTCCTATGCCCAGCCGCCTTCGATTGCAATCGGTTTCGCAGTCTTAGTCGAGGTTTGCGGAGGTCGCAGGGCCGGTCGAAGTCACTAGGGCGCCGTTGACGCCACTCGGGAAGAATCCTCCTGCACTGACACCGGCTTTGCCGCCATAGGCCTGATAAAGCACCTCACCGGGTGTGCGGATGGCGCAGAGGCCGTTGGCTATGTTGGTCGAAAAGAAATTCGAGCCTGAGGGAGGAGGGATCACATCCGCCCCATCAATCGCCATAGTTGGGATGCCCAGCCGCGCGATCTGCAAACGGATATTGGCGACGTGTTCGCCTTCCACCGCCGCGATGCGTGCCGCGGTCTGCAGGTAGGCGCTGCCGGAGAGGTACGGGGCTCCACCGGTATAAGCACTCACTCCGATATCCTCAAAAATCCGGCTGAGAACCAGGAAAGTCTGCTGGTTGGCGAGGGAAGCGCCCTTGGGAGCAAGAGCGTCCAGGTTGATGGCGGGCTTCGCTATCGGTGTGGTTCCGTTTTCCATCAAAGCCTTGCGGAGCAAGAGAACATGAGCCAACTCGTCCGCTGCAATATCTTTCACGACGGCGCTGGTGAGGATGATATTGTTTCCAAGGTTTACCTGGCCGTAGCTAGTGATAGTTGCGCCCAGCTTTCCAGTACCGGTGAAGTCATACCCACGCTGTTCCAGCGTCTTGCCTGTGGTGGCGACAGAGTAAAATTCCGCCTCCAGATACTCAAGGTTTAAGGCAAACTGCACCACGTCTTCCGGTGTGGGCGCACTGGCGGCCATCAACTTCTTTTCACCCATGACTGCGCCGGCTGCAACTGCCGCTCCGGCGACGCTCAGCTTCTGAAGAAGCCGGCGCCGATTCGAAGCCTTCGGAATAAGATTGCTAATAAGTTCTTTCTTCATTTTTTACCTTTTCTCGACATCTATTTAGTTAAGGGATTACGTAAATGCTTGTACAACAGGGAAATTAAGAAAACAGGCGCAATTAGCAGCCAGCTACTGGGCTCGGGTGTTTGACTGATGTCTGCGGTTAGGGAGTAACTGCCAGTCCGAGTTAATCCGTTCTGGTCAACGAAGTTGACTCCATCGCCGTAGTTCTGAGTAAATCCGTCCGAAAGATTTGTCGCAGTTAACGACTGATTCAAATTGAGGTCCGTCAGGGCAATCGTATACTGGCCTGCCATCAGATTACTCACGCTGAGATAGGCGTCCAGATCTGCGGTAGAAAGGGGAGGGCTGCCTTGCGCGCCGGACGCCGCTACGAAGTTCCCAGTCGAATTGAAGATTAGAATGTTCGGCTCAAACCCTCCTGTCGCATACGACGTAGTGAACAGCGTCAAGCTGCTTGTAGCAGGCAGAGTTATGGTCTCTTCTAAAGCCGTTCCCTGATTGGGCAGAGTGCCGGTTATCGTCGCTGGAAACGTTCCGGTGTAAGTCTGGCTGATTACTGCCGCGGCGCTAACCGATCCTGGTATGGCGAATGTTGCGAAAGCAATCACCGCGAATTGCAGTCTGCGAATAAATTTCATTTAGCTCCTCTTCAACTATCACGCTTGTCTACTTACGTGTCGAAGTTAAGATGAGCCTTTCTAACGCCTAATTTCATAGAATCAGGCAACTTAAGACATCTTAAGTTTTGGAAACGACAAAAAACTAGGAGTACGTCAATAATTAGATCTGTCGCTCATCTGCGGCCATCTATTGGCGATACGCAGGCGAGATAACTCCCGCCAGCGCAAACACGAGCGGCGCATTCCAGTTAATTGCGACTTCATTACAGGCGTAGGCGCCTGTATCATCTACGTAGGCGCGTGCAGGTTTCACATCTGCGGGGACGTGTTGCTCCATGACCGGATCTTGTCGTCCTGAATTGGGACCACCTGACATCAGACCCGGCCATGGCTCCTCGACTGCATCCGAAGCGCTCGGACGGTGGTGAGGATGCTGGAATGCGTGCTGGCCCACATGCGTGACCCAGGAAGTAGAAAAAGTATTGCGGCCGAGTATGTAGTGAAGGTTGTCAAGGGCGGCTGCAACGTACTTCGAATTGGGAGCAAGGCGGTTGGCAACCAGCAGTTGCATGCTGTAGTTCGACGCCACTCCGTTCGATCCCCAAACATAGTCTTTCGTGGTAAGAGAGACCCGGTAAGGACTGGCTGCTGTCCGCTCCACGATAGCGTCCGCCGCGGCAACTGCCAATCGACGGATGGTCGTAGTGGCGGTTGCGTCCGACCCTTCTCCCAACACGTAACTCCAAAGCGCCAGCGGTGACAATTGCGACCACGATTGCGGGTTGGAAGCCTGCAAGTTCTTCAGGAACTCCCGATAGTGCGCCAGGAAGTATTGCTGATAGGAATCGATTCCAGTGGTTCTCCACAGTTCCACGGAAGCCCACAACAGCTCGTCACTGCAGTCGTGGTCTCCATAGTCGCCGGTTGTAATGCCCGCTGGATTGCTGAAGCTGATGTTCGGATGGCTTTGCAGCCATTGCCACACGATCTCGGCAGCATGAAGACATTTCGCAGCATAAACGCTGTCGTATGGCTTGAACAAGCGGCTTGCGATGGCCGCGACTGAGGCCAGATCCGCAGTTGCGCAGGAGCTCTTGAAGGGCTGCTGACCGGCGCCAATGACCAGACTTGGTAGTTTGTCCTGTTCGGGCATGATGAACGCGCAGAAATGCGTACTGGTCTGCTTGTGAAAGACACCGCCGTCGGCATCCTGCATGCTCAGCATCCAATCGAGATTCCAACGGACCTCATTCAGAATGTCGGGAACACCATTGCCGGATTCGGGTATTTTCAGGCTTACATTACTGATGTGGTCGTGAAACAGTTCCCATGACCAGAGCAACGTGCCGGTGCTGATTCCACTGTTGACGACATAGCGCCCATAATCCCCAGCGTCATGCCAACCTTTGGCGGAGCTGTGTGGACCGGTCTGGCCGGAGGACCTGTCGTATCCGCCTTCGGTATGACAAACAGCATGCTTGTATTGTGGAAACTCCGGTCCCAGGTTCACAGCGGCGCCGCAGCGTTGTCCATAAAAGCTGCGCATCGCCAGATAATAGGCGCGGTTATACACATCAGGGCCGACTTCAAAATCCCAGCTTCGCCCAACACCGGGAACGTCCAGGTAGTAGGAGCCACGCTCGTCGAATTTACTGAAATCTGCGATCTGCACGAGATCTCCGGAATCGTTGTCCAGAACGGAGGATTGCAGAGTCCCGAGGAAAACCTGGGAACCGTCGTTCGATCGTTTGAGGGAGAAAGATCCGGCCGCGTGATCGGTTCCCGTCCGGGCAACCATTGCCAGCTTTTCGAAGCCAGTCAGGTATCCTGCCTGATCTACCTTAATGTTCGTCGTTGGGTCCATGGCAAAACTGCAGAAGGCGATTCCAAGTCCAGCCGAAAAGCGGGCCAGGCGCTTCAGGGGAGATCTCATCGGTATCGATCAACATTATGCCGTGAGAAATTCTTCTTGTTTTCCTACTAACCGCGTAGTAGAGTAGACCACAGAAGTAGTTATGACGGAACTTCGCGTAAGTCGATTCGAGCTGCAGTTGCTGGAGAAGGTGTGGGACCTGGGTCCCTGTTCAGTGCGGGAGATTCAGGAGAGCCTGCCGGAGAAAGACCGCCCCGCCTATACGACGGTCCAGACCATGATTTACCGTTTGGAGGAGAAGGGTGCGGTTCGCCGGGTGAAAAAGATCGGGAATGCACATCTTTTCGAAGCTGTTGTCAGTCGCCAGTCAGTGCATCGCAATTTGATCAGTGACCTTCTGAATGTGTTTGGAGGTTCGGCTGCTCCGGTGATGTCGCATCTGATTGAGACCGGCAAGTTGACACTTGCGGACATCAAGGAGATGGAAAAGACGGTGAAGGCAATGGAGAAGCGATGATGATGTCCTTTGTGATCTCTCATATTCTCGGGTCCACTATTTTCTGTCTTGTCATGGTGGCGCTCGCCTGTTGTCTGAGGCGGGATGCAAGCGCAAGGCATACGGCACTGCTGATCGGCATCGCAAAGTTTGCCATCCCCTCTGCGCTTCTTACGAGCGCCGGGGCGCAGATCGCCTTTGCATGGCCTGCTGCACCGTGGCTTTCTTCTGTTGTGAACAGGGTCTCGGGAATGATTGCGGAGTTGGAAGGAATACTACCGCCGAGCCCGGTCGGGACGGGTACGCGAATCACCGCCATTCTTCTTTCAGTCTGGCTACTTGGATCAGCCCTCATGGCCGTCAGATGGCGGAACCGGCTGGAGAGCAGTCGTTGCCGGCCGACCGATCCTCAAAAGTGGGAGGATGCGGCACTGCTTCGCGCGAGGGCCTTGCTTCCAGTGCGTTTGCCAGTTCAATTGCGAATCTCCGGCAGCTCAGAGGAGCCTGCTCTACGCGGAATCTGGCGACCGACGATCACCATTCCGACTGGTCTCTCGCAGAGTTTGAGTGCTTCAGAGTTCCAGGCGGTTTTGTTACATGAACTCGCACATGCCCGCCGTTTGGATAATCTGTGGGCCATGCTTGTGCATAGCTTAGTGATTGCCTTCTGGTTTCACCCTCTTGTCTGGTTGGTAGAGAGGCGATTGAACGTGGAGCGGGAGCGCGCATGCGACGCGATTGTGGTCGCCTGCGGCGCGAAGCCGGATGTTTATGCGGCAGGCATTCTAAAGGTTTGCAAATTCCACTTGTTCGGAGCGGTGGCCGGCGTGAGCGCTATGACGGCTTCTGATCTGAAGGTGAGACTGGAACTTATACTGCGGCCAATGAACGTTCGCGGGCCGTTCTCGTATGCGCCTCAGTTAGTGATCTCGTTGCTTACTGTTCTGATGACGGTTGTTCCGGTTGCGGGCGGCTATTGCAGCCAATGCGCATCAAATGGTCAGCCGCCGGTGAGCAGTGAGAGGCAAACGCAGCGCTAGTTTTTCTTCAGCGATAGTCTTCTTCAAACACGCGATTCTCAGTACGTAGCCGCGAGCAGCCGACGTGTGCCTGCTCGCATTTCGATCAATAAAGGAGCAGGAAATGAAAATCCTCACCGCAGTGAGTCTTCTCGTGAGCGCCGTATATGCGCTCACCGCATCGGGCCAGACGGTAATCCATAAGTCGCCCGAGTTGGCGTTCACGGTTCCGGGCCAAGGACAGAAATTACTCAGCCAGTACAAGGGCAAAGTGGTGGCTTTAGAGTTCGTCTTGACCACCTGCCCTCACTGTCAGGCGGCTACAAAAGTGATGAACAGGCTGCAGGAGCGTTATGCAAGCCGGGGCTTACAAGTTCTTGATGTGGCGGTGGACTCGAACGCTGACCTGCTGGTAGAGAACTTTGCCAGGGAGTATCAGACCAGCTTTCCGGTCGGGTGGGTTTCCATTGATCAAATGATGGTTTATATGGGCTTTGAAGGCCGCCCCGTAGTGCCGCAACTGGTCCTGATCGATCGCACCGGCAACATTCATTACCGGACCCCGCGACTGGGCGATCCGGACTCCATGAAGGAAGACGTGATTGAGAAAAGGGTGGAAGAACTGCTGCGGCCGACACTCGCTTCGCGATGAGGGGGAAAACCGGGTAATGGAAAGCGCGTAATCGGAAGCGAACAGCTTTGGCTTTCGGTACGGAAGCGGCCGATGAACCGTCCTACCGTAAGCTGAAGCTGTACGAGTACCCATGCGTTTCCTTCTGGTCCTTTCACTCTCACTTTCTCTTGCATCCACCTTTCTCGGCGCAAGCGTCGGCCAAGCCGGAGATCCTCCTGACGTCACTCGCGCCACTCTCGACAATGGAATGCGGGTAGTCATCGTGCGTGATCCGCTTGCTCCCGTGGCAACCCTGGAGCAGAACTACCTGGTGGGAGGGAATGAGACTCCCAAAGGGTTTCCCGGGACCGCCCACGCTCAGGAGCATATGACGTTCCGCGGCTGCACCGGGCTAAGCGCAGACCAGATTTCAGCCATTTATGCCCAGCTGGGAGGCGCAATGGATGCGGATACGCAGCAGAATATCACCCAATACTTCGTCACTGTGCCCGCGCAGGATCTGGACGTGGCGCTGCGTCTGGATGCGGCTTGCATGGCCAACGTGCAGGATCAGGAGGATCAATGGGCGCAGGAGCGGGGAGCTATTGAGCAGGAGGTATCGCGTGATTTATCCAGCCCCACCTACAAGCTGGTCGTGCGTCTGAATCACGCGCTGTTTGCCGGCTCGCCTTATGAAGAAGATGCGCTAGGGACTCAGCCTTCGTTCGATAAGACGAACGCGGCCATGCTGAAGGAATTTCACGATAAGTGGTACGCACCCAATAACGCGATCCTGGTGATCACGGGAGATGTCGATCCGGCTGCCACGATTGCCAAGATCAAGCAATACTATGGAGCCATTCCCCGGAAGCAGCTGCCGGAGCATCCGGCTGTTCATTTTCAGCCGGTCAAGAAAGACTCCTTCACAATGGACAGCAACCTGCCGTATACGATTGCGACTGTTTCGTTCCGTGCGCCTGGATCTGCCGACGCAGACTTTGCAGCACTGCGCGTGCTAAGCGATGTTCTTTCGAGTCAGCGGGGAGATCTGTACGGCCTGGTGCCGCAGAACAAGGCACTATCAGCGGGAGCGGAGATGCTGGAGTCATTTCCGAAGGGAAGCGTGTTGATGGCCTTCACCGCAATACCGCCCGACGCGGACGCAGCGGCAAGCAGCAAGGATGTTCAGACGATTCTGGCGAGCTATGCGGCCAATGGAGTCCCATCCGACCTGGTAGACGCCGCCAAAAAGGGCGAGATTGCAGGTGCGGAGTTTGGACGGAACTCGATTAGCAATTTGGCTACGTTGTGGTCGCAGGCGCTGGCTGACGAGGGGCGTCAATCGCCGGACGAGGATGTGGACGCCATCAAGCGGGTGAAGGCAGAGGACGTTAATCGGGTTGCAAAGAAGTATCTGGTTCTCGATCACTCGATTACGGCGATTCTGAAGCCAGCTGCCTCGGGCGAGGCGGTCGAATCGAAGGGCTTTGGGGGATCCGAAAAAACAACCTCGACGCCGACTAAGCCGGTAAGTCTTCCAGACTGGGCGGAAGAGGCAGTGAAGTCGCTGCGCGTTCCCAAATCGACGATTCATGCCTCGGACGTGACGCTTGCCAACGGTATCCGGCTGATCGTGCAGACGGAGAAGACCAGTCCGACGATTACCTTGCAAGGTTCGATCAAAACGCTGGAGCAGATGCAGACTCCCCCGGGCAAGGATGGCGTCGCCGATGTACTTGACGGATTGTTCTCGTATGGAACCAAGACGCTGGATAGAATCGCATTTCAAAAGGCGCTGGATGATATCGCCGCCGGGGAGAACGCCGGCTCCAGTTTTGGATTGAAGGTGTTGAAGCAGGATTTTGATCGCGGGCTGCAGCTTCTGGCGGATAACGAATTGCACCCGGCGCTCCCGGATGAAGCGTTCAAGGTAGTGCGGCAGCAGACGGCGGAACTGGCCGGAGGAACGATTCAAAGCCCCGGCTACCGGTTTGAGCGCGCGCTGGCGAAGGCGCTGCTTCCGGCAGGAGATCCGTTATTGCGCGAGACCACGCCCAAGACGGTTTCGAGCGTGAGTTACAGCGACATCACAGATTATTACGCCAAGGCATTTCGTCCCGACCTGACAACCATCGTCGTGATTGGCGACATCGCCCCGGATGAAGCGCGACCGCTGGTGGAAAAGTATTTCGGCGAGTGGAAAGCAACCGGCCCGAAGCCGGTGGTCACGCTGCCGCCGGTGCCCGGAAGCAAGGCATCTGCAAGCAACGTGCCCGACCCGAGTCAGGTGCAGGACACGGTACAGCTTGCGGCGCAGTTGGAGATGAATCGGTTCAATCCTGATTACTATGCGCTGCAGCTTGGGAATCACGTGCTGGGCGGCGGTTTTTATGCCACCCGCCTTTACCGCGACTTACGGGAGAAAGCCGGGTACGTTTACAACATCGAGAACTCATTACAGGCCGGGGAAACACGAGCGCAGTACCTGATTGATTATGGATGCGACCCGAAGAACGTCAGCAAGGCGCGGGACATGATTCAGGGAGAACTCAGTGCGATGCAGAAGTTTGATGTCAGTCCGGCGGAGCTGCAGCAAGCCAAGGCCCTGTTATTACGCCAGATCCCGTTGAGTCAGGCGAGCGAGGACGATCTGGTTTCAGGCATGATTGCGCGCGCGAGAATCGGGCTGCCGCTGGATGAACAGTTCCGGGCCGCCAATCAGTATTTCGAGATGACAGCCGATCAGGTGAAGGCGGCGTTTGCGAAGTGGATCGATCCCACGAATTTCGTGCAGGTCGTTCGCGGGCCTGCGCCACAATAGAAGGTTCATGGCTGACAAAAAACCTGAGGAGCAGCTCGAAGAGCGACTGCGAGAACGCCTGGAAGCACTTCGGAAAATCTTTGCTCCATTGGCGCAGGAACTGAAGCCCAGTGATGAACCAGCTCCGGTCTTCCGGCCTGGCACTTACCGGCACGACGCATGAACATTCGCGAGATCGGAGCGTTGCTTCGCAGCCGCAAACTGTCCTGCGTGGAACTGGTTCAGCAGACGCTTGCTGACGTGAAAGACCGTGACCGTTTCAATAGTCTGATCACGGTCACCGCGGACGAAGCACTGGCGACCGCTGCCGAGCGCGATGAGGAGCTTGCAACTGGGCACGATCGCGGACCTCTACATGGCGTACCGACGGCGCACAAAGATATTTTCTACACGCGCGGGGTCCGCACCACAGGCGGTTCCCCGCTCTACCGCGACTTCATTCCCGACCAGGATGCCGAGGCCGTCCGGCTGCTGAATGAAGCTGGAGCCATCAGCATCGGCAAGACAAATTTGCATGAGCTTGCCTATGGAGTCACGTCCGATAATCCGCATTACGGTCCGGTGCTGAATCCGCGTGATCCGGAGCGGATTCCAGGAGGTTCAAGCGGTGGCTCCGCATCGCTGGTCGCAGCTGGAATCCTTCCGATGTGTCTCGGAACCGATACCGGTGGATCGATTCGCATTCCGGCTTCCTATTGCGGGATTGCTGGACTAAAGCCGACCTACGGCCGGGTGAGTCGAGCAGGAGTGATGCCGCTCGCATTCAGCCTGGATCATGTTGGACCGCTCGGCTCCTGTCTAAGCGACTGTGCGTTGACCATGAACGCA
>CBAAAA010000140.1:0-10049 GCA_964658695.1 uncultured Solirubrobacteraceae bacterium
AGAAACCCGCAGCGAAAACCGAATCCAAGCGCCGCTGAATTCTCCGGTTCAAAACTAAACGAGCTGTCATTCAACTGCAGCTTCTCTAACGCATCGCGCAACAATCCATGCTCATGCGACTCCACTGGATACAGCCCCGCAAACACCATGGGCTTGATCTCCTGGAACCCGGGCAGCGGCTCTGTTCCCGGGCCGCCCTCGTCCATGATCGTGTCACCCACCTTAGCGTCGGAGACCGTCTTGATATTGGCAAACAGAAACCCCGCCTCGCCCGCCGACAACTCATCGCAAGCCACCGGCTTCGGCGATTGGAAACCAACGCCATCCACCTCAAACGTCTTCCCGTTCGACCACAGCCTGATCCGCTGGCCCTTGCGTAAAGTTCCATCCACAATGCGCGTCAGGATGATCACGCCGCGATAGGGATCGAACCAGGAATCGAAAATCAAAGCCCGCAGCGGTGCGTTCGGATCTCCCCTCGGCGGCGGAACACGCCGCACCACCGCCTCTAAGGTCTCGCGAATCCCAATCCCATTCTTAGCGCTCGCCATCACCGCATCGCTTGCATCCAGGCCGATCACTTGTTCAATCTGCTCACGAATACGCTCAGGCTCAGCCGACGGAAGATCAATCTTATTGATCACCGGTATGATCTCCAGATCGTGACTTAGCGCCAGGTAAGTGTTGGCCAGCGTCTGCGCCTCCACTCCCTGCGAAGCGTCCACCACCAGCAGCGTGCCTTCACATGCCTGCAAACTGCGCGACACTTCGTAAGTAAAATCGACGTGCCCGGGCGTGTCGATTAAGTTCAATTCGTAAGTCTTGCCATCGTCGGCGTTGTAATACAAGCGAACGGCATGCGCCTTGATCGTAATTCCGCGCTCGCGTTCCAGGTCCATGCTGTCCAGTACCTGAGCCATCATTTCGCGTTGCGAAAGCGCGCCCGTGTATTCAAGCAGGCGATCCGCGAGCGTGGACTTCCCGTGATCAATGTGCGCAATGATAGAGAAATTGCGTATGAGGCTGGGATCCATGTGTGCGGTAAACTGAGGGGTAAAAACGAATTATCCCATAGCGCGAGCTTTTGCCTTTTGAAGCCGCACGTTCCATGTCTTATAAAACTCATCAAGGTTCTCTCGACGCAACCAGCCTGCGCATCGGTGTCATTGTCAGCCGCTACAACGAATTCATCACCGAGCAGCTTTCCAAGGGCGCGCTTGAAGTCCTCGAAAAACATGGCTGCGCACACGAGCAAGTAACCTTTGTGAAAGTCCCCGGAGCCTGGGAACTGCCGGTCGCTGCCAGGTCTCTCGCGCCCACTTGCGACGCTATCATCGCGCTAGGAGCCGTCGTGCGCGGCGATACTCCGCACTTCGACTACGTCGCGGGCGGAGCCGCTGACGGCCTGCAAAGAGTCAGTCTCGATACCGGCGTTCCCATCGCCTTCGGTGTCCTCACAACCGATACCCTCCAACAAGCAATGGATCGCGCCGGCGGTAAAAGCGGTAACAAAGGAGCAGAAGCCGCCGAAGTCGCCATTGAGTTAGCGAACCTTGTAAGACAGCTGAAGGAAAGCCAGTAACATGGCTGCCCGGCACCGCTCACGCAGACGCGCTTTACAAGTCCTCTTTGAATGGGATATGCGCAAGGATTCCATAGATCGAGCGATCGATCATTACTACGACACGCTTTACTCCGAAGAGAGCGAAACACAACTGAAACCCGATAAGTTCATGGAAGATCTCGTCCATGGAACCGTCGCCAGGTCACCCGAAATCGACAAGCTCATCGAGTCCCGAGCGGACAATTGGCGGCTCGAACGAATGGCGGTTGTCGATCGCAATATTCTGCGCCTCGCGATCTACGAACTCCTCGAGCAAACAGTCCCCGCGCCCGTCGTAATCGATGAAGCCATCGAACTCGCCCGCCAGTTCTCGAACGACGAGTCTCTAGCCTTCATCAACGGCATCCTCGATGCCGTACACCGCGAATCCACCGCCGCTCGCGGCTGACCTCATGGTCTGCGTCGTGAGATGAGACAGTGGAATTTGGGGGTAGTTCCCATTGGCTGAAAAGCGACTGCGGTTGGCAAAACTCGGGTTCGTTCCACCACTGCCGGAGCGAGTTCTCGCTTGAGTCGCTTTCAGCCACGGTTGGACATTTTGCCGACAGCCCCACGCCCCTCGTGGCCCTCGCTGGCAGGGACTATCCTCGAAAACGTGCTCCTCGATGCCCGTCACGCCCTCAGCGTCCTCCGCAACTCTCCAGGCTTCACTGCTATCGCCATACTGACTCTCATGCTCGGCATCGGCGCAAACGTCGTCGTCTTCGGCGTCCTCAACGCCGTTCTGCTTCATCCGCTTGCCGTGAGCAACCCGCAAAGTCTCTATCAGCTTCGCCATAAACAGTGGATGATCGGACGGCTGCTGACGAGCTCCTATCCCGCCTTCAAAGATTTCGAGCACCGAAACACTACCTTTACCGGAATGGCCGCTATCTTCGCCTACTCTGGGGCGGAAATGAGGGGCGCAACATCGTGCTGTGGATCCACGGCGATGAAGTCAGCGGCAACTACTTCGATCTCCTAGGAGTCCAGCCGCAGGCCGGGCGATTCTTCCACGCCTCGGACGAGCATGGCCCGGGTTCAGCCCCCTATCTGGTCTTAAGCGACGCCCTGTGGCGAAACGCGTTCCAGGCCGATCGCACCATCCTGGGCTCGATCATCGAACTCAACAAGCATCCGTTCACAGTCGTCGGCGTCGCACCCGCAAACTTTCACGGCGTCGAACGCTTCACATGGCCCGAGTACTGGCTTCCCATGCTGAACGAAGAGCAGGTGGAAGGCTCGGAGTACCTGCATAGCCGCACAGATATAACCACAACCATCATCGGCCGCCTGAGACCCGGCGTCACCCCGCAACAAGCGACGCAAAATCTGAATGCCATTTCGGCTCAGCTCGAGAAGGAGTATCCGAAAACGGATGACGGACAACCGCTCCGCCTCATCCATCCGGGACTCTTCGGCGACGACGGCGAAGTCATTCGCGGCTTCCTGTACAGCGTCACCGTGCTGGCGCTGCTTGTGCTGACAGCCGCATGCGCCAATCTCGCAACGCTTGTCGCCGCGCGTGCCGCCGATCGTAACCGGGAACTGGCCCTCCGCGTCGCTCTCGGATCCAGCCGCCGCCGGCTCCTGAGTCATCTCCTGACCGAGGCCGTGCTTCTCTCGCTGATAGGCGGAGCCGCGGGCCTTCTAAGCGCAAACCTATTACTTGGCGTGCTGAATCAGTGGGATCGCGCGGCGCAAGCGCACCTCGATGCCACTGTCGATACGCGTGTCTACTTCGCCGGCCTTGCATTCACATTCGGCAGCGCGCTGCTATTCGGAATGGTTCCTGCGCTACAAGCTCTGAAAAGCAGTCCCTTGCAGATGATGAAAAGCGGCCCGGTTGACTCCCTGCACCTGCGCCGCTTTGCGCTCCGCGATCTCCTGCTGGGCACGCAAATTGCAATCTGCACAGTATTGGTCACCGCCTCTCTCGTGGCTGTGCGCGGAATGGAGGAAGCCATGCACGCCCCACTCGGACTCAAACCGCAAGGAGCCATGCTCGCCGATCTCGATCTGCATCAGATTGCTCCAAATGCCGGCCTGGTTCTCCAGAAACAGAAGGAAATCCTCGATGCTGCCCGCGGCATCCCCGGCGTCACTGCGGCGGGCACGGTGAACCGCACGCCCATGACCGGCGGCATCCACGGCATTCCCGTCTACCGCCCCGGAACCACAGAGTTCACCATGCAAAGTTACGCGCTGACCCCGTACGTGTTCTCCATGTCGCCGGGATATCTGCAGGCGGCCGGCACCCGTCTGCTTGGCGGCCGCGACGTCTCTTGGCAGGACACCACCAGAACGCCTTACGTGGCCATCGTGAACCAAACCTTCGCCCGCAAGATGTGGGGTTTCACGCATCCCATCGGACAGCGGTTTATCTTATGGGGCAATCTCACCGAAGTCGTGGGCATCGCCGAAGACGGCAAATACCATGACCTGCAGGAGCCCCCGCAGTCCGCCGTTTATCTGCCGCTGTCCCAAAGCGAACAGAGCGCCTCCGTATTTGTCGTGCGCTCGTACCGTCCCCCGAACGAAATGACGGCCGCACTGGAACAGACACTCCACCGTATCGCGCCCAACGTAGCACTCCAACTCCAGAGCTGGTCCGATACTCTTCAATCGGAGCTCTTCCCGGCTCGTGCGGCAACTGTGGCGCTCGGCGCCATCGGCCTTCTGGCCGCGATGCTGTCCGTCACTGGCATTTCCGGCATGGCCGCCTACAGCGTTAGCCGCCGTAAGAAAGAACTCGGCATCCGAGTCGCACTTGGCGCGCGCAAGACCCAAGTGTTGAGCGCCGCCGTTGGCCGGCCCATCCTAGTGCTTGGAATTGGATCGCTACTCGGCCTGCTAGCGGGCATCTTCACCAGCCGCCTCCTGGGCCATGTCGTCTATCACGCGAATCCAGGCGATCCAATCGTGCTTGTGGCCACGATACTGACCATGGCTCTGCTCGGCATCGCAGCTTCCGCCATCCCAGCCCGTCGCGCACTCTTCGTGGACTCATCCATTCTCATGCGCGAGGAGTGAGGCCGCTCTTGAAAGATCAAGCAACCATGCCGCCCAGGGGTTCTTCGCAGCCTTCTGCTCGTGCTGCTCGCCATCTCCTTGCCCCACGCCGCAAGCTGACAATCTAACCGCGGGTCCATTCACTGGTTCCGTTACCGATCTAAGTGGCGCGGAAATCGTCGCGGTCTGAATGTCCGAGCCAACGTCGCTCGTTGATGATGTCCCGCTTCAATTGCCTCTTCAATAGACAGGCGATCCGCACCCTTCTTCAGGTCATCTTGTCTTCAGAAGTTCAGGCGTGCGTTTGCGCATGCCTTTTTCACTACTCAAATCAGTTTTCCTTCTCGAAGCCTGCGTCTTAGTCACTCTTGGCCTGCCACCCTTTCGACGCAATATCATTGCTGAATGGCATTTGCATTGTCTTTCGGCAATCACGGCTTCAGAGAATCACGACTGCGTAAGAAACTGCTGAAGCACTTCGGCGTGCCAGCCGGCCAAATCGCAACCGTAGGACGCCAGTTTCCAATTACCGCGAGGGTTGATATCCAAGCGGCCATCGAACAACTCCTGCAAAACCGTCCCGGCACAAAGTTACTTGGCATCCTGTCGCCGAACCAGCATGAGCCTCCATCGCTCGCACAAACGCTGGGTGGATCTGCGCACTTTCCGACAGACATCGGTCCACTTCAGCACGACGAGATCGATATCGGCGAAACGGTTCCGGTGCGCTGCCTGAGAAACGGGATTTGGTTGTCTCGCGACAAGGGTCTGCCGTTTGCAATCATCATGGCCCCAGGCGGTCGATTCGGGCTTAGGAGCGGAGTCCAGGTTGAAATTGCCGTCCCAGCGGGCGAACCTGGGCACAATTCTCCCAGGCGTTCTATCGTGACCTTGAACTACTCGTCACTTCCCTTGCCCGACGACGACGCCCGTGCAAAACTGGCAAAACTCTACGCTCCCGGATTGGAAATCTCGCAGGAAGTTATGAACATCCTCGTCAGCCGCTCAAAGGGTGTGAGTGCGGCATTCATAAGAGAACTAATGCGTCGTTGCGCTCAATTCGAAGTCGAATTGTCGGGTGGCCGTACTATCTCGCAAGCGGCTGTGGATGCAGCGCTGGAGGAAATGTTGTTTACAGGCGGAATGCTGAACCGTCGTCTGCTGGGCGGCGAAGGCGCCGACGCCTCGTCCAGAGGGTCTATCAGTGGTTCTCCTTCGGTGTCACTTTCAATTGCGACCCGATCTTGATATTCGGCAGTCCCATCATCCCGTGCAGCTTCCCGATATCCGCCAAACTCGACGTGCCCTTCACCAGCACTACGCTCAATTCCTTTGCCTCCACGTCGATCACCGCAATGCCTGTCGGCTTTCCATCCTCGGTAAACATATAAACCTCTGAATGTTCACCCTTCTCTTTGGAATCGACAATCTTCCCCCAGCCCTTCAGCTTAGACAGCTGGGAACGAATCGGCTCCAGATCGGCATCCTGGAATTCACCCGCTTTCTCAAACTCAAAATTGCGAACGGTAATCATCTGCAGACCCGCTAATAACTTCCTTGTGCCCTGATCGATCTCCGGATTGTCCTTCTCATCGTGGGGAATAAACATCAACGCGGCTCGAATCTGATTGGGATCCAAGTTGACTTCATTCGTCTCTTTGGCCTTCGCCGCAATCTTTTCGAGACTTGAAAGATCGATCGATTGCGACCACGCCATTGCCGTTGAAACGCCCGCCAGTACCAACCACTTCCTCATAACCGCCCTCTTTCATCGCCCCCGATTACAACCTCCGGCGCCGACCGCTGCAGCCGGAAATTCGCCTGGCTCATGGCACGATTTAGCTTCTCTGACGCTAGCGATAAAGCAAAGATCACCTGCCGTTGCGCCTGTTCTGCTCGCACCTGGCGCTCACGCCGTTGCTGCTGTTCAATACTGGCTAACGTCGCAACCAGGGCTAAACCGGCCGCCAACGCTCCAAACCAATACCGTCCGCGCCAGTGCCTCCTCGATGTCCGCACAGCATTGGGCACCGCCAACATCACCCGTTCCGCGAAACCGTCCGGAGGCTCGACACGCCTCAAAGCTCTTTGCAGATCTCTCTCAAAATCGCTGTTCATGCCTTCAGTCTTTGCTTACGTTCCAATGCCAACCGGAGCGTCCCGAGCGCGCGATGCAGGCGGCTCTTCACCGTATTCACCGGAATATTCATCACTGCTGCGATCTCCACCGGATCCAAATCTTCCTGGTAGCGAAGCACGACAATCGCGCGCTGCCATTCCGGCAAACTCGCTACCTGCCGCCGCACCGACGCGCCCAGCATCGTGTCGCTCATCTCGCCAGCCGCTGCCGGATGAAACGTATCATGCATCGGAACCTCCGTCTTGTAAGCCATGCGTCTGCTCTGGTCGATGCAGCGGTTCGTCGTACTCCTCCGCAGCCAGAACGTCAGGTGGGCCGCCGACTCAATCTTGCCGAGGTTCCGGTACAAATCCAGAAAAATGTCCTGAGCAATCTCCTCCGCCAGCGCCGACACCCGCAGGAAATGATAAGCGACGCTGAAGACGAGGCTCTGGTATTCCACCACCAGCTCCGAAAAGCCCGACTTGCTCCCCGCCTTGGCCCGGGCTAACGCATCCTCTATCTCGATCTTCTCCAGGCTTCCGGCCCCTTCATCAACTTAATACGATTGAACAGCCCGGGAGAATGCAGAATTCTGAGCAGCAGCCATATTACCGCCCCGGCTGTTCTTATCGGCCCGCAAAACCCCTTGACCTTAACTACTTAGCAATCGTCGCCGCAAACATCGCATCCAGTAGATCCTGCGAATGTCCGTCATAATCGGCATCCAGCGACCACATAAACGTCCCGCCAACACCACGCTGCCAATCCGAATACCAGACGCGGTAATAAGTGGAATAAGCGTCGTCGTAAGTGATAAACCCTGGTCGCCCGTCCGCTCGCAGCATGTACGGTACAAGCGCAGCCTTGTCGCAAAACGTTCGCCATCCCTGTGCGTCGATCTGCTGCTTGATGAAGGTCCCGTAGTTTTCGGTAAGCACAGTATTGTCACAGTTTGTGCAAGGTCCAAACAGTGTGTTGACATTCTGGTAAAAGTAACCGTAAAACGGTGTTCCAATGTTCAGCTTGGTTGCCGGAATACTCATTTGGTCTAAGTAAATGTTCAGCGCTTCGGCGACGCTTCCGCCCGGCTCGCACTCGTAAGGCTCAGGATTATTGAGGTCAGGGAAAATCGGCGAATTCAGCTGCCCATCGTCGGTCCACGGACCCGCACAGTCGTAAGTCTCAATGTTGAAAAAATCAACCAACGGCGTCACGTCCGGGAAGTCGTAGCCCGTTCCGCCCCATGGCGCCACGTCGGCTGAAAGGATATAGCGCGGCGTCGGAAACGCCTCTCGCAGAGCCTTCATGAGCGCAAAAAATGTCTGCGCATCCTGCGTGGACGCCGGGTACTCCCAATCGATGTCCACGCCGTCATAGTCTTTCTCTTTGAGGAAGTGCGTCAACTGCCGAATCAAATTAGGAAGCGCTTCGGCGTCTGTCTCCAGCCCTGGAAAATCTCCTCCTATCAGCAGCATTACCTTTACTCCTGCGGCATGCGCATTCGAGATCAGTTCCGGCTCGAGAAATCCGGACGGAACTATAAAATTGCCCTTCCCATCAAAACCAGCGCCCGCATGATTGATGTGCGTCAGTTTTCGAAAGGGAATCTGAGCGGAACTGTAGGGAGGGATCTGCGTTCGGCTCCAGAATCCGTAGTCGCCGATCAGCCTCTTCGGAATGTGCGCCGTGGTGACCTGAGCCGAACCAGGCAAAGCCAGACTCAGCGCTCCAACGACGCCGAGCAAAGCTGTCAGGAAATTGTTGCGCATGAAGGACCTTTCGAACCGCCCAGTATATCGCCGCTTCAAACGGGCTTCAAAAGACAAGCATGCGTTCGTCCTTGATAAAAACCGTAAGCGAGTATTTGACCACGTCCGTTGATCCGATAGGCGCGCAGCAGCAGCCAGCCCAAGCTCGCGGGAATTAACTGGTTGAGATCATGCAGGTGACCGCGTTCCCATAAGAACGCCCGCATCTTTCCTTCGGCTACCGGCGAGCTGCCGACAATCTGACCGGCATCATTGATGCCAAGCGCGCTGCTCGGGTCGTCCCCCAATGAGCCTAGATCGATTACTCGCCCGCGCGAAAAAAGCACAGCTTTCGAGCCGCCATCCTCGTCGTCCGCGAATCCGACCGCCTCATGCTTGTTATTCATCGCGAGCGCACTGCTCAGGGAACCCTTCGGCAGCAGACCCAGATCACGAATTCGGCCCTTCGACCAGACAACGGCGTGTACCTTCCCGTTCAGCGTGACATTCGCCTCACCGGCAATCTCGCCTGAGTCATTCACATCGAATGCGTGACTTACATTCCCGCCCGGCAGCGTGCCCAAGTCATGAACCTCGCCCGCAGACCAGAAAACCGCATGCATCTGGCGGCCTGTCGTCTGCGCATCCCCCACCACCAGGCCCTTATTGTTGATCGCCCTTGCCGCGGAAGCCGTGCCACCCAGCCCGGGCAAGACCTGCGGCGATTCACTTACGTAAGTGAACGCGCGCGTAAATCGCAGATCTCTTCGGGATTCAAAAGCCCCAACCACTTGGTCCGCCTCGTTAATGCCATACGCGAAGCTGTTGCTGTCTTCCGGCGTACCCGCCACCAGCTTGACGGCATCCGCGTCGACCAGTGCGGCGGCCAGATGCGTCTGGCTGATCACCTGCCATAAGGCGGCGTGGCCCTTTTGATTGAGACCGGGCCGTTCATCGATCTCCCGCGCCATGAACGGCCCCAGATCCACCACCTCGTACCGCGTAGTCTCAGCCGCCTCTGATCGACCTTCCAAACACAATAGCCAGATGGCCGGAATCAGTAAGTGTCTGAGGCGCCGTCGCGCTAGAAACTCCACTGCTGCCAGGCGTACCCGTGATACGGGTACTGGTCGATCTTTGCCCCAATCGTCTTTACGCCACCATCCACGTCGAGCGCCTCACCACTGTGCACATTGGTCAGTTCGTAGTAGCCGCCGCCAAGAGAAATAATTGTCCATTGCTGCGAGGGATTGCCGGTATAAGGATTCTGATCGACTTTCGCACTGTTTGACTTGGAGTCTCCGGCAACTTCAAGCGCCAGACCACTCGATTCATTAATCAACGAAACCACATTATTACCGAGATTCGTCAGTACCCAATGCTGGTTATTGCCGCCATTTATCGTCCACTGTTCCATCACCTCGCCGTCCGCATTTGAGAAACCCGGATCATCGATCGCCATACCGCTGTACCTGCTGACAATCGTGTATGTGCCATTCGCGATCAAGGGTGGTCCGCTCGGCAATAGCCCGTACACATTCAACGAACCCGAGCCATCCGCCGA
>CBAAAA010000141.1:0-10044 GCA_964658695.1 uncultured Solirubrobacteraceae bacterium
ACTCTGACGATGCATTTATGTTCTACGGGTTGGCTACAAAGAAAGTTCGGTCACGGGTGGTTTCCTTCCGGCATGTGTTAGAGGACATTGAGTCGCTGAATCGAAAGGCCACTGAGGGTGTCTACGAACTGACCGCCATTTCCTACCACGCGTACCCGTACGTCGCCGATAAGTACCAGTTGATGGCAAGCGGGTCCAGCGTTGGCGACGGCTATGGTCCCATTGTCGTCAGCACGCGCCATTTGCAGCCGGAAGATCTTAAGGGCAAGCGGATCGCCATTCCGGGTACGATGACCACCGCCTTTCTTGCGCTCAAGTTGTTTCAGCCCGACTTTGAACATGTGGTGATCCCGTTCGACAAGATCCTGGAAGCTGTCAAAGATCATGAAGTGGATGCCGGCTTGATCATTCACGAAGGGCAGCTGACCTACGGGCATGGCGGTCTGCACAGTGTCGTGGATCTCGGAAAATGGTTTAAGGCGATGTACGATTTGCCTTTGCCGCTGGGCGCGAACGCTCTGCGCCGGAATTTGCCTCCAGAGGTTCGTTCCGAGTGCCTGCGGCTCATGAAAGAGAGCATTCAGTACTCGCTCGATCACCACGAGGAGGCGCTCAATTACGCCATGCAGTTTGCACGCGATCTGGAGCCTGCACTCGCTGAGCAATTCGTTGGCATGTATGTGAATCATCACACCGTGGATGGCGGTGAAATCATTCCGCGCGCCGCTCAAAAACTCCTTGATCTTGGCTTCGAAGCCGGCCTGATTCCGCATCGCATTGACGTCGAAGTTGTCCGCTAGTGAAGCTGCTACCTTCACAATATGCGATTGAGGAACTCGCTTGGGGCCAGCTTCGCCGCAACCAAACTTGCAGCGGCATGTGCTCTTTTTTTGATACCCGGCCTCGTCTCGGCTCAGAGCGAGGCTGGTTACAGCAGTAATCAGCGCATCCAGCGCATCCGCCAGCTTGCTAAATCCACCCCGCAGGCCATTCCCACCATTGCCGAATCCCTCAAGGATCCTAACCCGGACATCCGGATCGAAGCTGTCAAGGCGATCACCAGACTGGGAACGGAAGCGAGTCTGGATCCTCTCGTTCAGGCGACCAAAGATAACGACTCCGACGTCCAGATCCGGTCCGTTAACGGGCTGGTTAATTTCTATCTTCCCGGATACGTGCCGACCGGAGTACTGACCGCTCCTTTCAGCCGTGGGATGAAGCAGATGAAGTCGCTTCTCTCGGTGAGAAACGATCAGGTAATCCCGCCCGACATCGCGGTTCGCCCGGATGTCGCGCTAGCCGTGGGCGAAGTCGTTGCCCATGGCTCAAGCGTCGATTCACGATCGAACGCGGCCCGGGGCGCCGGCATTCTCCGCGCCCGCCCTGCCAGTTCTGCCCTGCTGGAAGGCCTGAGGACTCGCGAGACGGAGCTGATCTTTGAATGTCTGGTGGCCTTGCAGAAGATCAAAGATCCGGCCACTGGACCCGGCGTGTCCTTTCTCGCTCGCGACCTTGATGACCGCATTCAGACCACTGCTCTCGAGACCATTGGTGTTCTGCACAGCGTGCAGTCTGCGCCCGAGGTCAGAAGTGCGGTGCAACGCGCCCGGAATATCAAGATTCGACGCGCCGCGCTGCAGGCTCTGGCGCTACTTGGGCTGCCGGAGGACCGCCCTCTGTTCAAGCAATACGCAGGTGATAAAGATGCTGCCTTGCGGTCTGCCGCGCTGGAAGGTCTGGGACGGATTCGCGAGCCGGAAGACACGCCTGCCCTCGAAGCCGCGTTCAACCAGGGCGAGGTTGACTGGAGAATCCATGCGGCTGCGGCATTCGGCTTGGTGAACGAAGGAAAAGTAGACAGCGGAGAGTTCAGCCCGCTCGCTTTCCTCATGGAGTGTCTGGACATGAAAGCCCGCGAAGACGTCGCGGAAGCCTACCTGACTGAACTATGCTTGCGCCCTCAGGTGAGGCAGGCCGTCTTCCCACTGATGAAGGACGCCAGTGCCCAACAGAAGATCGCCATGTGCAGGATTCTCGGGGAGAGTCAGAGTGACGACGTGGTTCCCGTTCTCACCAGCCTGACCAAAGACATCAACACGGACGTATCGCTGGCCGCTTCAAGGAGCCTCAGAATAGTTCAAGCCCGCAAGCTCTGAGAAGAGCGAGCGGGCTTGAGTTGCAAAAATCGGAACTGCTGCTACTTTGCTTTCTTCTGCTTCTGCTGACCGACGCGGACTTTGAACTGTGCCTGTTTAGCTTCCTGGTAGGCCTTGTGATCGTGGCGCGAAACCGCGTCAGTCAAGTAAGCCTCTACGTTGGTGTCCTTTGGGAGAACAGCCATCAGGGTGAAATTCTCGTTGCAAGTCGGGCAAAACGGCCGAAAGCGCTTTACATTCGGGATGGCCATAACTAAGATGGTAGCACGTCTTTCAGAGCTTGCTGAAGCGTCGGATAGCGGAATTGGAAACCCGCCTTCATCGTGGCCATCGGTTGCACTCTCAAGCTGTCGAACAGAAAGCTCGACATCTCCCCTAACGCAATTTGCAGGGCGAACCTGGGCACCGCAAAGATCGCCGGGCGGTGCAGCGCCCCAGCCAGTTGCCTGGTGAATGTCTCATTAGTCACCGGTTCCGGGCTGCTTGCATTCAATGCACCAGCGGCATCCGGATGACCGGCTGCAAACATCAGCAATTCGACCAGATCATCCACGTGCACCCATGACATCCACTGCTTCCCATCTCCGAACTTGCCTCCAATGCCCATCCGAAACGGCGGCGCCATCTGTCCGAGCGCGCCTCCTCCCTTTCCCAGTACGGTTGCAATGCGGAGGGCTGCGACACGCAATCCATGCTGCTGGGCGCGGAATGCTTCACGTTCCCAGGCAACGCAGACCTCTGCTAGAAAGCCGCTCCCGGGCGCGCTCGCCTCCGTGAGGATCTCACTCCCGCGATCCCCGTAATACCCGATTGCCGACGCCGAAACCAGAACCGAGGGCTTGTACCGCAAGCCCGCAATGGCGCTCACAAGGTGGCGGGTCGCCGTAACCCGGCTCTCCTGGATGCGCTTCTTTACCTCACTATTCCAGCGCTGGGCGATCGGCTCCCCGGCGAGATGGATGATCGCATCCAGCCGCGGCGCCGAATTCAGCGGCGGCTCTTCGGCGCCGCTCCACTGATGGAACGCCGCCCGGCCGTCCAGTCGCGCGGAGCGTCTGCGCGCCAGATAGTTCACACTGTGCCCAGCCGCCAACAGCCGGTCTACCAGGCGGCTGCCAATGAAACCCGTTGCTCCCGTAATCAGGTAGTCCATCTTCCGAACCCTCTACCAGCTCAACTGCAGCAGCGAAACCGATTCCGCCGGCAGTGTCAGGGGCGCCATCACCGTCCCGGCCTTCACCGCAACCTTTACGGTGATCCAACGCGGTGATTCCAGCAATTCCAGTTGCGCGCCCGCCTCCAGCTTGCGGTACTGCTCTGCATCCGGATGCTGGGGAGATCCCATCGCTTTCCACTCCGTAAACGCGTTGCTGTGCAACTGGTCGATCCGGTAGTACTTAAGCAGCATCCGTCCCGACGTTTCGGGCAATCCCGCGATCCGCAGCTGAACCGGAGCCGCCGGCCGATCAGCATCCTCTTCGCGATAGTGCCACACCATCACCGACACCTCGTGTGAGGACCGGGTCGCGAGCGCATTCACCCACGCCTTCTCCCGAACATTTCCGTCAAAGGCCGCGTCCGGAGAAGTCACCTGCACCCGGTCACCGCTCATCAGTCCGGCCATTCGAAAAAAATTTAGCACTGGTTTGTCGATGCCATTGGTCGCCAGATCACGATAGCCCGCAAAGTATGGCTTGTCTTCGAATTCAAACGCCCAGCTCACAATCCCTTTCAAGTGAATGTGGTCGCGGTCCGCAAGCTGCAATAGATTACTCAATGCCACCGCTTCGTAAGTCGGATACAGCGTCCCATTCCGGTAGCCATTTGCGGGATTGTCGCTTGCAGAACAGGCCGCACACCCCTCCGGATCCGCCTCCGTCAGGATCACCGGCAAATCCCGAAAGTGCTCGAAGCTGCGCACGATCGCAAATCCTTCAGACGCGTCTTTCAACTCGCTCGACAGCTTCATCCGCACATGCCCGTCCACCACCTCCGGCGAACCCTTGGCATGAAAGCTGATGAAGTCGAGCGGCGTACCCGTCCCGCCAGTAGCCGCGTTCTTCCCTGAAAGGCAATGCTGCAGAAACTGCTTCAAGAACGCTGCCGCCTTCGCATCTCGCGGAGAGGTCGATGCCGGTCCGCCAATCGCCGCCGCCGGCAGCGCCCGCTTCAACCCTGCCGCTGAGTAGTCGTACAGCTTGTCGTACTCCTCCGGCGTGCCTTTCCAGTAGCTGATGTTCGGCTCGTTCCATACCTCCCAGTCCCAGCCGGCCGCCTCTTCCGCGCCATACTTGTCCGCCGCATGTTTCGCCAGCTGATACACCAACTCACCCCACTTGGCATAGTCTTTAGGGGGATACGCCCAGCCGAGATAGTAGTTCTTAAAATCGGCCGGAGTGTTGAAGATTGGCGTATACGGCTCCGGATGTGCCGACAGCGCCTTGGGCATAAACCCGAGCTCGATGAGCGGCTTCGCCCCTGCATCCAGATAGGCGCCGAGGATCCGGTCCACTATCGTCCAGTCGTAAAGAGGATGTCCCATAGCATCCTCCGTGTACGCATTGGTCGAGCCGAACTTCAGACCGGGAGTTCCATCGCCCGTTGTCAGCAGATGGTGCGCGCGTATCCGAACCGGTACGCGGCTCAAATCCGCCAGTTCGCGAACCAGTTTCTTGCCGTCCTTAGCGTACGTATAGTTGGGCTCGTCGTATCCGAAATACGCCCACGCGGACGAGAACGGCGCAACAGACTTCGAGGCGTCGACCGATATCTCAACCGTCTGTGCAGCGACTAACAGCGGGATGAGCAAGACGGCAGTTGCGAGAACTCTCATTCGCGGACAACAACTACTCTATCCGGCTGCCGTCACAACGCGACCTTCCGCAGCCGCAGCGCATTCGTAATGACCGAGACGGAACTCAACGTCATCGCCGCGCTGGCAATCATCGGGCTCAACAAAATGCCGAAGGACGGATACAGCAGCCCGGCCGCAATCGGCACGCCGACCACGTTGTACACAAAAGCAAAAAAAAGGTTCTGTCGAATGTTCCGCATGGTCGCCCGGCTGAGGCGGATGGCTCTTACAATCGACCGCAAATCTCCCCGCACCAGAGTGACCGCGGCGCTCTCCATGGCTACATCTGTTCCGGTGCCCATCGCAATCCCGACGTCCGCAGCGGCCAGAGCCGGCGCATCATTCACACCATCCCCCGCCATCGCCACCTTGTGACCCAGAGACTGCAAGCGCCGGACCGCCTCAGCTTTCTGCGAAGGCAAGGTTTCAGCTTCCACTTCGTCGATGCCCAGCCGCTTCGCGACCGCGTTCGCAGTCACCCGGTTATCACCGGTCAGCATCGAAATCCGAATGCCTTCCCGATGCAGCATGGCAATCGCCTCGGGCGTAGAAGCCTTGATCTGATCCGCCACTGCCACCACCCCAGCGAAATTCCCATCAATCGCTACCAGCAGCACAGTCTCACCATTCGCCCGTGCTTCATCGGCCTGTTCTGTCAGGCCATGCACTGCTACGCCGGCGTCCTCCAACAGCCCCGCATTGCCGGCCAGCACGCGGTGCGTCTCAACCACTCCCTCGACCCCTTTTCCCGTCACCGAGTGAAAATCCCGCACGGGGGAAAGAGCGAGATTGCGCCCCTGCGCCGCCGTTACCAGCGCCCCTGCCAGCGGATGTTCGCTGCCACGCTCCAGGCTGGCTACCAGCCGCAGCAGGTCAGATTCGGAGAACGAACCGGTGCTCTCAATTCGGCTCACTTTCGGCTTGCCTTCGGTCAGCGTGCCGGTTTTATCCACCACCAGGCGATCAGCCGCATGAAGTAGCTCCAGTGCCTCTGCATTTCGCACCAGGATGCCGGACGAAGCGCCGCGTCCAGTGCCGACCATAATCGACATAGGCGTTGCCAGGCCCAATGCACAAGGGCACGCAATGATGAGCACCGCAATGGCATTCACCAAAGCATGAGATAGCCGCGGCTGCGGTCCGACAGAGGCCCAGAATACGAATGTCAGAATCGCGCAGCCAATCACAGCCGGGACAAAATAGCCCGCTACCCTGTCGGCCAGCCGCTGTATGGGAGCACGCGTGCGCTGCGCCTCACTCACCATACGGACAATCTGGCTCAGTAGCGTGTCCAGTCCCACTCGTTGTGCCTCCATGACGAAGCTGCCGGTGTTGTTCATCGTGCCGCCTGTCACTCGAGAGCCGCTGATTTTCTCAACTGGCATCGGCTCTCCGGTGATCATCGATTCATCCACCGCACTGGCGCCTTCCACCAGCACGCCATCCACCGGAACCTTCTCGCCAGGTCTCACCCGAAGGCGATCGCCCGCGCGAACCTGATCAAGCGGCGCATCGTGTTCACTGCCATTCTTCACAAGCCGTGCGGTTCGGGGTGCAAGGCCCAGTAGCGCTTTCAAGGCGCTGCCCGTCTGGCTTCGGGCACGCAGTTCCAGCAACTGGCCGAGCAAAACCAGCGTCGTGATCACGGCCGCGGGCTCAAAGTATAGGGGCGGTCGCCCATCGGCGCTCCGAAAGTCCGTCGGGATTGCGTCCGGAAAAACCGTAGCTGTCAAGCTGAAGAAAAACGCGACTCCCGTCCCAAGCGCAATTAAGGTGAACATGTTGAGGTGTCGAGTCACGACCGAGTTCCAACCCCGTTCAAAAAACGGCCACCCTCCCCACAGCACCACCGGGGCGGCGAACAGCAACTCGATCCAGGGCCGGGCCGGGCCGCGCCCTTGAATGAACATGCCCGCGAGCAGCGGCATAGTCAGTGCAAGCGACACCCGGAAGCGGCGTCGCATGTCGAGCAATTCCGGGTTGACTTCCTCCTCCTCCGTCACAACCTTAGGTTCCAGCGCCATCCCGCAGATCGGACACGAACCCGCCGCATCGCGAACAACCTCCGGGTGCATCGGACACGTATACCCGGCGGCTGCGGGTCGGCGGACTGCCTCTGTCGCCGGCTGGTTGACCTTCGGTGACGTATATTGGACAGGGTCGCTGTCGAACTTGGTCTTACACCCGGCGCAGCAAAAGTAAGTTGTCTGATCTTTGAAATTGCTGCGGAATTTGGCCTTCTCCGGGTCTACAGCCATTCCGCAGACAGGGTCGGTCACGGTGGTCACTCCCTTATGATGATCCCCAATGTGTCCGGGCCTCGCGCGAACCCGCTGCACGCGAGTATCCATAAAGTTTGTGTTACTCTGGTACGAGAAAAATAGAGATTAGGTAAAGACGAGGAGTATCGTTTTCTAGCATGTCCCTGGCGGTAGAGCAGAAGTCGCAAGTTATCAGCAAGTACAAGGTCCATAAGTCGGACTCCGGATCGCCAGAGGTTCAAGTCGCGCTTTTGAGTCAACGTATCCTTCAGCTGACTGAGCATTTCAAGTCCCATCACAAGGATCATCATTCCCGTCGCGGACTCCTCACCATGGTCGCCCGCAGGCGGAAAATGCTCAAGTATTTGAAAGATCGTAGCCCGGAACGCTACCAGACTCTGATTCAGAGCCTTGGTATCCGCCGCTAGTTTTCGGTTCTCATGGTAGGCGCGGGTCATGCGCCAGTCACTGCTAAGTTGTTTTGGTGAACAGATCCCGCGTAGCGCCGCTTCAGTAAGCGGACATTCCTTCCGGTTAGCTCTTAGTCCTCACTTAATCCTGAACTTGGTCCGCGCGAACAGCCGGCAGCGGCTTAAACGCGCACTGCGGTAGCTGAATTTGTAGTGGATCACGCATCGGGAAAGATTTAATGACGCATACAGTTGAAATTGACCTATTCGGGTCAAAAGTCTCGCTTGAGACTGGCAAGATTGCCAAGCAGGCCGGTGGGTCTGTTGTTGTTCGTTCGGGTGATTCGGTAGTGCTGGTCACTGCGACCACGGCGGAGAAGCCGAAGCCTGGAGCCAGCTTCTTCCCCCTCACCGTGGACTACCGCGAGTACACATACGCCGCCGGTAAGTTCCCCGGCGGATTCATCAAGCGGGAAGGACGCCCCTCAGAGAAAGAAGTATTGACCAGCCGTCTGATTGACCGTCCCATTCGGCCGCTTTTCCCGGAAGGATACAGCCACGAGACGCAGGTCATTGCTATGGTTTTGTCCGCGGATCCGTTGTACGATCCGGCTCCGCTCGCCATCGTCGGCGCAGGAGCCGCTCTTGCCATCTCCGACGTTCCGTTCCACCACGTGCTGGGCGGAGTCCGCGTTGGCCTCATCGACGGCAGCTATCAGGCAAACCCCCGCTACGACAAAACGAAAGATGCCAAGTTAAGCATCATCGTCGCCGGTACCGATAACGGCATCGTCATGGTGGAGGCTGCCGCTAACAACGCCTCCGAAGAGGAAGTTGTCAAGGCGATCGAGTTCGGCCATCAGTGCTGTAAGAAGATCGCCGAATCGATTCAGGAACTGGTGAAGCTCGCCGGTAAGCCCAAACGGGAATACACTGCGCCCTCTCTGGACGAAGTGATTTCAGCCAAGGTCGCCGACGCGGTTCGCGCCGACTTGACCGATGCTCTTGACACCAAGAAGTACGGCAAGCTTGAAAGCTACAGCCTGGTCGACAAAGCCAAGGCGAAAGCCATCGCGCTCTTTACCGGAGACGCCGAAATTCCTGAAGCGGGGAAAGCCTTCGATGCTCTGAAAGAACGAATCTTTCGCGACGAGATGCTGAAGGAACGCCGCCGTCCGGATGGCCGCGCATTTGATGAAATCCGGCCTATCTGGAGTGAAGTGAGCGTCCTCCCGCGTACTCACGGTTCCGCCATCTTTACGCGCGGTGAAACGCAAGCGCTGGTGACCGCTACACTCGGCAACAAGGATGATGAGCAACGCATCGAGATGTTCGATGCCGCGGAAACCTCCAAACGCTTCATGCTGCACTACAACTTCCCGCCATTCAGTGTCGGCGAGGTGGGCTTCATGCGTGGCCCGGGACGACGCGAAATCGGCCATGGCGCTCTTGCTGAGCGCTCGCTTGCTCCTGTTATCCCGGATGAGAAATCCTTCCCCTATACCCTGCGCGTAGTGAGCGACATTCTGGAATCGAACGGTTCGAGCTCGATGGCCAGTGTCTGCGGCGGCACCCTTGCGCTGATGGACGCCGGTGTGCCGATCATCGCTCC
Organism: uncultured Solirubrobacteraceae bacterium; assembly: GCA_964658695.1. Lineage (GTDB taxonomy): Bacteria > Acidobacteriota > Terriglobia > Bryobacterales > Bryobacteraceae > Bog-105. Next base: position 9,294 of record CBAAAA010000141.1, read on the forward strand.
AGTCGCCGGGATCGCTATGGGCCTGGTGCTCGAAGGCGATCAATACGCCGTCCTGACGGACATCGCGGGTGCGGAAGACCACTACGGCGATATGGATTTTAAAGTCGCTGGAACCAAGGAGGGGATCACCGCCCTTCAGATGGATATCAAGGTTCTCAACGTCACCACCAAGATCATGAGCGAGGCGTTGGAACAGGCCCGGCGCGGTCGCCTGCACATCCTGGAGACGATGAACTCGACCATCGCCACTCACCGTGAACAACTGTCCCAGTACGCGCCGCGCATCTACACCACCAGGATTCCAACCGACAAGATTCGCGAACTGATCGGGCCGGGCGGTAAGGTCATCAAAGGCATCATCGACGCCACCGGCGTTAAGATTGACGTCTCAGACGATGGAACCGTCAATATTTTCGCCTCTGACGGCATTTCGGCTAACCGGGCGCTGCAGATGGTCAACGATATCGCCGCCGTGGCTGAGGTAAACAAGACTTACCTGGGCAAAGTCGTCCGCATCGCAGACTTCGGCGCTTTCGTGGAGCTGTTCCCAGGCACTGACGGCTTGCTCCACATAAGCGAAATCTCGGAAAGCCGCATCAAGAACGTTCGCGACGAGCTAAAAGAAGGCGATCAGATCCTGGTCAAAGTCCTGGCTCTCGAAGGAAACAAAATCAAGCTGAGCCGGAAGGCAATTCTGAAGGAACAGCGCGAAAAGTTGAAGACAGGCGCCGATAAGACTGAGTAACGGCGC
>CBAAAA010000142.1:0-10007 GCA_964658695.1 uncultured Solirubrobacteraceae bacterium
GGTACGGGGCATCGATGCTCTGCTACGTGACCCCGAAAGAGCATCTCGGACTCCCGAACCGCGAGGATGTAAAGCAGGGCATTATTGCTTACAAAATCGCAGCCCACGCGGCGGACGTCGCCCGTCACCGGCCTGGCGCGCGGGACCGTGACGACGAACTATCTCGCGCTCGTTTTCAATTCGATTGGAAGCGGCAGTTCGAATTATCGCTCGACCCGGCTACCGCCCAGGCCTATCATGATGAGACGCTGCCGGAAGAAGGTTTCAAAGATGCCGCTTTCTGCTCGATGTGCGGACCCAAATTTTGTTCCATGAATCACTCAGTGAAGACACAGGATTTCACCGAAGCCGAAGCCGCTGAAATCGTCAAGATTCAGTGACGCTGCGCGCGGATGACCGTGTGCTGATGTTGGCAATTGCTTCTTATAAGGAGATGGCCCGCATAGCCCGAACGTTGACATCCGGAACGCTGGTAGCGCTTGGTTCCGCAGAGGAAGTAGACGCCGCGCGGTCCCAATGCGCCGCTTTGGACAACGTAATGTTTCTCGATGCCAGACCGGACTCGATTCCCTGGCGGGATCAGTACTTCACCAGGATATTGGTTCCACCGCATTTCGAACCACTGCTTCGCAGTTCTGCTCCGGAGTTACATCGCGTACTGGTTCCCGGAGGAGAAATACTTCTTGAGCGGCAGGACTGCTGAGAGCTGCCTAATCTAATCGACCAGCGGCTTCACACGCATTCCGTTCACAATCTCGGCGTCGCTTGGCTGGACCGCGCGGTCCTCAACCCGGTCGCCCTCCTGCAGGCCGGTAAGGACCTGGACGTTGTTAATGTCGCTGACGCCGGTGGTTGCGGGCGTCCAGCGCAAGGTGTTGCCGACGAGTTTATAAACGCCGCTCTGTCCATTCAACGTATGCAGCGCGGCTTTCGGAATGGCAATGGTGTCTTTGGCCACCTTCGAAATGACCGTGGCGTTCACCGACACACCTGGGAGCAGGTCATGATTGGGATTCTGGATGACGGTGGTGACTTCGCCAACAGTCCGCGACTGCAGAGGCACGACCTGGGTCGGCATGTGGTCGACCTTGCCCCACCAGGTACAGCCAGGCCGCCCGTTCCAGGTAATCGCGACTGACATGCCTGTATTGACCCGGCCCAGATCGGGTTCGTCGACATACACGGTCGCCTTCATCTGGTTGAGGTTGCCGACCAGGGCCACTACATCGCCCGGCTGCAGATAAGCGCCTACTTTAAGGTCGAATTGATAAACCGTGCCGCTCATAGGAGCAGCAATGTTCTGCAGCGAGAGCCGGTGCCGCGCCAATTCCAGGGCGGCTTTCGCGTCGCTCAACTTTGCCTGGGCAAGGGTCTTGTCGCTGGATGTGACGAGCGTACGCCGCTGATTCTCCGCCGCCGTTAACTGGAGAGTGGCACGGTCCACCGCATCTTTGGCCTCCAGCACTTGTTGCCTGGTGGCGGCTTGCTGAGACTGAAGCCGGACCAGGGAGTCATAGCTGCGTTTTGCAATGTCGAGCGCGGCTTGTGCATTGCTCATCGAGGCGTTGATATTCGCCAGCGCCGACGCTCTGCCGCCCTGGCCTACCGTCGCATATTCGGCTTGTGCTTCCTGTTGCCTGGCTTGCGCTGCCACGACTTCTGATTGCGCCGACACGCTGTCGAGACTTAACAGAACCTGTCCGGCGCCAACCTTCTGGCCCCGTTCCACGTTGACCGAACGAACAACCCCGGCTACTTCCGAGCGCGCCGCCGCCCATTGTACAGGCTCTACTTTGCCGTTGGTGCTGACGGAACTCGCAATGGTGGTGCGCTTGAGCGTGGTAACGTGAACCACCGGCGCTGACCCGCCGCGACTAAGCCCCCACCATATCAGGAGCAGCACGGGCAGGATTGATAAAAGCAGATATCTCTTCATTTACTCAAAAGCACTGGAGACCGCGGTCTCGTCCACAATTGTACGTTTAGACTGTAGCGAGGGACATGCGTTATCGGATTCACAGGATTAAGGAAGCACCCAAAGAAAACTTTCGCTGGGCAGCCCACACAGGAGGGCTGGCGATTGTGAAACTGAGGGACTATGAGCCTGCGGAAGAGATTGAGGCCGTTTCGCCCTACGCGGCCTGGAAGACGCTTTCCGAGAGATCTCCGCTGCAGCCTGGCGACGTGCTGGAAGCGATGGACGACAACGATCAGGCCCTCCGGCTGGAGATCTACAAGTACATAGGCTTCGAACCTGCCGCGTGGTTCGTGCCGGATGCCAAGTCCGAGCCCAATGTATAGTCACCAGCAGGAGGCCGCTCCCTACGGTAATTTCACGCTAGTCAGCTATGTCCCCGATCAGCTCGGCCGGGTCATTGAGCAGCTGCGACAGTCGATTCCAGGAGATGCGTATGCCCAGGCGCATATCACGCTTGTGCCGCCCCGGCCGCTGAAGGTTCCACTTCAGGAAGTCTCCGATTTCGTCGAGGCCACGGTGAGCCGATTCCACTCCTTCGAGGTGGTGCTCGGAGACGTTCAATGCTTTCCGGAAACGAATGTGCTTTACCTGGACCTGATTCACGGTCAGGATGAGATCCACATGCTGCATGACGCGCTGAACGAAGGTGTGCTCAAGCACCAGGAACGGTTCGAGTTCCGCCCGCATCTGACAATCGGTGGCCCGTTGCTGGATAGCGAGACCATTCTGCTTCAACAGGTAGTGCGAGAAGTCTGGCTTCCCAAGTTGGAGGTGAAACGGTTTCGGGTGACAGAGATCGTCGCTTTGTGGCGCAATTTTTCCAATACGAATCCGGAGTGGACTAAGATTTGGGAGCGGTCGCTTGCTTCCGCTAACGGTCAAACATCGTGAGCTGCCCCGCTTGTGCCGGGCGAGGTTTACTGCGACGTTGACCGGCGGGAATGCCGACGACTCCCCGAAGCTGCGTATCGCGCAGTGCGTCTCTTGGAACAAAAACAAGTTGCCGGGTAAACCCGGCGCGCGGCGGTGTAAGCAAATACCCCCGCTCAGGCCAGTCCAATAAGTTGTGGGGCAGCACACCTTCGAGCATGTCTCCATCTCGAAGCACGAAGCGGGTCCATAATCCAGCCAGTTTCGGACGGCGCTCGAACAGGTTTTCATCTGTGAACAGGTCTGAGCGTCCGGGTTCTTTGGCAAAACAGACCGCTTTTACCTCCCGATAAACGATTTGCTGGAGGGTGCCTCCGGAGGTGATCATCTCGACGTGTGCCTCCTTCAGGTACTCACTCGGGCTGACAACCGCTTCGACGGGCGGGCGGTCAAAGCGATAAACCAGAACCCGCTTCGTAGTACTAGAGGCCACGTTTGGGGGAGAGAGCCGTTGTATTCAAAACAATTCCGGCGTTATTGTATCATTGGCAGGAATGAAGGGGATTACGCCATTTGAGCGGGGTGCGAGGTCTTTCCTTCATTTCTGCCGCATCGAAAAGGGTTTGAGAACTAACACAATCGAGTCGTATGGTCGCGATTTGGTTCAATTTGGGCGGTTCTTAGGGAAGATGCCGCTGCGGGAAGTGACGACGAATACGCTCCGCGCCTATCTCGATCGCCTGCGCGAGGGGGGGAAGCTGAACAGCCGTTCTGTCGCCAGGCATCTCACGACCATTCGAGGCTTTTTCGGATATCTGATCGAAGAAGAAGAGATCGAAACGAATCCGGCGGACCTGATTGCAGCTCCCAAAATCGGCTTCTCCTTGCCGCAGTACCTCTCCCACGGCTCAGTGGAACAGTTGCTCCAGCGATCTGGGGACGATGCGCTTGTCAGCCTCAGGGATCGGGCGATGCTTGACCTTCTGTATGCCACTGGGGTACGTGTGACCGAATTGATTAACGTCGGACTGGGTGATCTGGATTTTGGCCAGGGGATCCTGCGCGTTACCGGGAAAGGTAACAAGCAAAGGCTAATCCCGGTTGGGCGAGAGGCACTGGAATCCGTGCAACGTTATCTGGTTGAGGCGCGGCCTAAGATTTTGAAAGGGCGATTCAGTCCGAACCTGTTTGTGACCTCGCGTGGAAGCGGGATGACCCGGCAGGGCTTCTGGAAGCTGCTGCGGAATCACGGCCGGGCCACGGGCATCAAGGGTCCGCTGAGTCCCCATGTTGTCCGGCATACCTTCGCTACCCATCTGCTGGAAGGCGGAGCCGATCTTCGGAGCGTTCAGACCATGCTTGGTCACTCCGACATCGGAACGACACAGATTTACACGCACGTGATGCGTACCCGGCTGCGAACGACCGTAGATGATCATCATCCCCGGGGAAAGCGGCGACGGACCACCGGAGACCGGGTAACCGCCGGACCAGGAGCCTAAGATTCATGAGCGACTACATGTTCATGCTCGAAAGCCATCTCACCGCGGAGCAGAGTAAGGCTCTCGCGGTAGTCCGGAATGCGGCGGAAACAGCAGGCTTGAACCTGTTTCTGACGGGCGGGGCTATGCGGGACATGATGGGTGGTTTTCCCATTCGTGATCTGGATTTCACAGTAGAGGGTACGGCGCTGAAATTCGCCCGTGGCCTGGAGGCCTCCGGATCAAAGATTCTGTCCATTGACGAGCAGAAGAAGTCTGCGGAATTGATTTTCCCCGGGAACGTGACGGTCAGCGTCTCCATGGCGCGTCAGGAGCGCTACCCGAAACCCGCTTCAAAGCCACAGATCCAGCCGGCGACCATTCACGAAGATCTTCGGTGCCGCGATTTTACCGTGAATTCAATCGCTCTTTCTCTGGGTAAGGCCTCGCGCGGCTTGATATTGGATCCCACAAACGGTTTGGGAGATCTGGCCGGCAAGGAACTGCGCGCCACCAGCAATCACACGTTGTGGGACGACCCCAGTCGACTGCTTCGCCTGGTGCGTCTTAAGGTCCGGCTGGGATTTTCCGTCGATGAGCGTACTCTGGCGCAGGTTCGGGGAATACGGGAAGCGAAGCTGGAGGCCAAAATCAGCCCAGCCGCTTTGCAACAGGAAATCCGGCAGATTGCACTCGAGCCGATGCCCGGAGAGATTCTCAAGACGCTGGAAGAAGACAAACTGCTGGATCTGCTTTCACCCGCCCTCCCGGGTGGGAAGTTGAACTTGCCGGCATTTCAGAAACTACACAAGGTACGGCAGTCTCTTCCTTTCGGCGTAGCGCTTCCGGTTAACTCCCAAGCGCTCTTCTTTTCGCTGTTGCTCGAGAAGTTAGGCCCCAAAGAACGGGCAGCTTTGATTCAGACTGCCGGGCTCCAAAAAGACGAGATTGAGGCGGCGACGAAACTGGAAGCCCGAGCGAACAAGGTGGAGAAAGACTTAGCGGCGGCGAAGATAACCCGTCCGTCGGCACTTTACGAGTTGCTGGCTGATGTTCCGGGCGAGTTTCTGCTGTTCATTCTTCTCCGCTCCGGCCACCGTATCGTGCTGGATCGAGTCAAGAATTTCTTGCAAAAGTACTTACCAATGGCCCAGGAAGTGACCGAACAATCGGTCGTGGAACTGGGCTTGCAACCGGGAACGCCGAAGTTCCTCAAGATGCGAAGGCAAATGATTGCGGCGAAGCTCAATGCCAGACCGAAAAAGGTGATTGTCGAAGAGCCGCCGCCACCACCGCCACCCCCCGGGCCGGGGCGTCGCTCCGCCAGTTTTGCCCGCTCCTGAGGCTTTGACTCAGTACGACTGAAGACGATACTCTAGTTCTTAGATGGACAAGCCCCCCTCGCCGGCGGAACAGGCGAAAATCGAGGCCAACTTTCTTCGGGGTTCGCTGTCCCAAGAGCTGGCAAATACGGATACAGCGTTCTCAAAGGGCGCGATCGGCGTTCTGAAGTTTCACGGAATCTACCAGCAGGACGATCGTGATCTCCGCAAGCTGGGTGACAAGCAGTACTCGGAGATGGTTCGCGTCGGTGTGCCGGGCGGAATTCTGACCGCGCAACAATATCTGGCTCTCGATCAGCTGGCTGATATGGGCGACGGCAGCCTGCGAATTACCACCCGCCAGGACATCCAATACCATTATGTGCCGAAGCTTCAGATTCGGGAACTGATCAGAGGATTGAACGAGAACTACCTGAGCACCCTGGCGGCTTGTGGGGATGTGGTGCGCAACGTTGTCTCTTGCCCGGCTCCCTTTGAAAGCGAGCAGCGCCGGGAACTGCAACCTGTCGTTCTCCTCCTCTCGAGAAGCTTGAAGCCGAAGACAACCGCCTATTTGGAAATCTGGATGGATGGAGAGAAGGCGGCCAGCATTGGCGATCCCGAAACAACGGAAGTTGAGCCGCTGTATGGGGCGACTTATCTGCCTCGTAAGTTCAAGATCGGGTTTGCTTTCCCCGGCGACAATACCACCGACGTTTACGCCAACGATATTGGCATTGTGCCCCAGTATGATGATGGCCGTTTGTCGGGCTACACCATTTTGGCCGGCGGGGGAATGGGGCAAAGCGCCGGAGTAAAGGCCTCTCACCCGCGCCTGGCATCGCCAATCTGCTCCATTGGTTCAGACTCGGAGGAATTGCTCGAACTCTGCAAAGCGATCGTCACGATCCATAGAGACTTCGGAAATCGAACCAACCGTAAACTGGCCAGGCTGAAGTATGTTCTCGATGACTGGGGAGTCGAGCGCTTCAAGAAGGAACTGGAGTCCAGAGTCGGACGTGAGTTGGCCCCTCCGAAAGCGCTAGTTTGGAACCGATCCGACGATTATCTCGGCTGGCGCCGGCAGAACGTGGACGCTCGGGAATCGGGATTGTGGTTCGTGGGAGTGCGCGTCGTGAGTGGGCGGGTGAGAGACTTTGACGGGAATCGCCGCATACGAAGCGGGATCCGGCAGGTGGTCAGTCAATTCAATCTGGAGGTGCGGCTCACCCCACAGCAGAACCTTTATCTAGCCGGCATCCGGGAAGGGGATCGTGACGCCATTACGTCGATTCTTCGCGAGCACGGAATCGACGAACCAGAAACACTGCCGCCGGTGCTGCGCCAGGCGATGGCATGCCCCGCCCTGCCTACCTGCGGTCAAGCCATTACGGAATCCGAGCGCGCCATGCCGGGCATTGCGGCCGAACTACAGGACGAGCTGAATCGCATCGGGCTCGCAAACGACATCATTCACCTCAGGACGAGCGGCTGCCCGAACGGCTGTTCACGGCCCTACACGGCGGAAATCGGAATCGTTGGCGCGAGCGTCAACATGTACACCATCTACCTCGGGGCGTCTCCACTCGGAACCCGCTTAGGGCAGGTGTTTGCGCAGAACGTGAAGCGCGAAGTCCTGGTCGAGAAATTGCGTCCGGTCCTTGAACTGTATCGCGAGAGCCGGACATCCGGTGAGACCTTTGGTGATTTCTGTGATCGCATGGGCGTCGCAGCCCTGATGGAAATCAAAGCCGCGGTCGCTGTTTAGGAGTTGAATCTCTGGCCTTGAACGCCGGGCATTTTGACCGGATGGCGAGCCAAACTATTCCGGACTTAGAAAAGCTTCAAGGCTGCCGAAAACATTCAGGTTGCTTTGGCCCGGCTGTTGGGGGGAAAAAACCGATCCGTTGCTCAATGCAGCGGTCACCGACGGATATGTCAGCTGTGGATTAATCTGCAGCATTGAGGCCACCGTGCCCGACACCAGCGCCGCACTAAAGGACGTACCCCACGCGCCTGCATAGTTCCCACCCGGATATGGCGTAATCAGCGCTTCTCCGGGCGCGGTCATGAAAACACTCGCGGTTCCGTAGTTACTGAACGAACTGAGCTGCCCGGAGTCATTGGTCGAACCGACGCCAATGACATTTGGAAAGCCAGACGGGTAGGTGACTTCCGTCTGACCTTCGTTCCCCGCTGCCGCGATACAGATCACGCCCTGGCTGGTAGCGTAGGCAATGGCGGTTTGAAGCGAGGCAGGCTGGGTTTGAACGTCGAAGCTCATATTGATCACCTGAGCTCCGTGACTGACCGCAAAGTAAATGGCATTCACGATGTCAGAGACCTTCCCGGTACCGTCCGCCTGAAAGGCTTTTAGCGGCATGATGGACGCGGTCGGCGCCACTAGATGGATCAGCCCCGCCGTCATCGTTCCGTGACCGAAGGCGGCCGGCAGCGACTCACCATTTAATACGGACACCGTCACGCCATCCAGAATGACAATCGTCGAACCCTGAATTTGGAGCGGCTGCGTTTTAGTTGCCTCGGGTACCAGGCTGGAAGCCGAGATCGTCGCGAACGACGTGGGATCAAGATCCTGTAGCTCATCGGGCGTCGTGGCCTGGTTGCGCGTAAAGTCGTAGCCGGAAACCAGAGAACCCGCGAGTGCCGGGTGATATGGGTCCACACCAGTGTCAATCACCGCAACAATACCCGCCCCGGTTGAAATCTGCTGAGCGGCGGGCAAGGCCAGAAGGGTCGATGCGGCCTGCTGCAGATAAGCTGACCGAACCAGGCTGCCGTAGTAAGGAACGAGTGAACTTGACGCCAGTGCCTCCGCAAGTTGTATTGCGACGGCCTGCATCTTAGCGGTCGGATTGGACTCCGGGGACACGGCGGTCGGCTCAGGGGCCGAACCCGAACCGTCTGAACCGGCGCTTTGCGGCCAAGTCCCGGCGACCGGCCGGGCTACTCCACTCAGGCGGACGCTTTGAGCCCCAGCCTGACCAACGAAAAAGAAAAGCAGCACCTGTACAGATGCAAGTTTTCGGAGATTCATCATTCTTCCCTGATTTTCTTTTCGCGCTCTGTTGTGCGGCCAGCCCGGCTTAAGGGGATCTCAATCTTCCTCCCCGTATTTACAATGGCAATGGCCAGCTTGAGGTCCCGGCGGCGCGAATAACTCAAACTGAACTCCCCAAACTGATTGCTGATCGCTGTCGTAATTACCGAATCTCCCGAAAGAACCGCGACAGGAAACCGCGGACTACTTGGATCAGGGACCTGCCCCTTAGAGATTTGGCCGGTCAGCGAGATGTGATCCGATCCACGGCTGGTCTCCTGCCGCAGATCGACTGTAAATTCACCCGCTTCGTAAAGCGCATGATCAACGGCTCCCAGGCTGCGAATGCCGATTGCCTGCAGATTGCGTGCACCATCCAGCGCCAGATGAGCCGCGAGCGGGAAGAGAGTGTCGAACCGGAAATTCCGCTGCTCTTCGAAGATGCCTTCCGCACGTCGTACGAGTTCTCCGGGAACCTCCACCGATGCCGATGCATTCGCTACCTCAGCGACTTCCTGCAACCAGCAACAAACATCCGCGCATTCGTTGCAGCCGGATTCGAGATGCGCTTTCATCGCCTCCGCGTCCGAATCGCTGACGATCCCACGGACAAAATTCACCCAATCGCCGACCTCAAAATGATCCATTACTCCAACTCCCCCCCGCACGCCATTGCACATTGACAAAGGGTGACAATATCCGTGCGAAGTATATGAAATTGCATGAATTTTCGTCAATGTGAAATGCGCCAATCATTTTGATACTGCCCTACCAGGACGAAGGGCGCCCAGTGACAAGGGTGAGGATAAGCGTCTCGTGTAGCATGCATCGCTGACTGAAGAGCGGAAGCTTTGTCCGCACGCTGCACAAGGCTCGAGTAGAAAACTTTCATAAACTCGGAGGTGCTCTTATCGTGAACTTCCCAGAGACTCACCAGCAGACTGCGGGCTCCGGCATAAAGGAGTCCCCGCACCAGCCCGATCAACTCGTCGCCTCCAATCACCTCATTCATGCCCGTGCTGCAGCCGCTCAGGGTCACCAACTCAGCCGGCATGTGCAAATCGTAGAGGTCGAGGAGGCTCATGCGGGAATCCCCGAGCTGAATGGACGAGAAAAGCGGATTATCGCCGCGAAACAAGCCATGCGCGGCCAGATGGATCAGCTGTGACTTGGATGCGTGCTCCCGCAGCGCTCCGGCGGTTGCGCCTGCACCGAGCAACAGCCTCACGCGAGGCAGAATCCCGGATATTTGCTTCGCCTCAGCAGAAATTTCAGGCGCATACTCATCCGGGATT
>CBAAAA010000143.1:0-9945 GCA_964658695.1 uncultured Solirubrobacteraceae bacterium
CCGACGGGTGGATTACTCTTGCCGCGCCTTGAATGCGAGCAACTCAGGGCCATTCGCCGCTGCGCCGCGCACATACGCCATAGCTACGATCGAACCAAGTACCGGAGAGAACGCAGCAGACGTCACTTCACCCACTTCCTTGCCGTCCAAAAGCAATTTTGTCCCGCGTGCGGGAACCTCACTGCCATCGATGCGCACCCGCTTCAAATGCCTGTGAATCTGCGCTTGCGACCGCACGCGCTCCACAATCTCCTGTCCCACATAGCAGCCTTTATTCGAATGGACTCCATGCTGGACACCAGTTTCCTGCACCAGATAGCGATCGCTGATATCTTCCCCATAGCGTGGCACTCCGTTCTCCACCCGCACCACATGCGCGTCCTGGGCCGAAGCTTCGGGAACTCCGGCATCGTCCAACAACCGCAGCAGGGCAGGGAACTCCGCCACAGGAACAAAAATCCGTAGCCCCACCGGTCCCGTGCTCGCCACGCGCGCCACAAATCCGTTGCCCCATTTCGCAACCCCAAACTCTTCTGCCGGGAGGGGAATCCCAAGCACACCCGCGCATGCCAAACTCTCCGGCCCCTCTAAACCGATTGCTGACCACTGCCCGGTCTCGTCCTGGAGTTCCACATCGTCGGCAATGATAAATCGGTCCAGATGCTCGAACAGCTTCGTCCCCAACTCCGGCTCAGTGTCAAGCCACAAGCTATCGCCGAAATTGTAGATGTATGAATCCGCAATGATCCGGCCCTGCGCCGTGAGAAAAAACGCGTACATACCCGCACCCTCTTTCAGGCCGCTAATGTGATTAGTGCTCATCGCGTGCAAGAGTCGTGCACGATCCTCTCCTGTTACACGGATCTTCCCTCGAGCGGACAGGTCAATGCCCGCTGCCGCTGAACGCAGCGCTTCGTAGGTGTTCATGGCTTTCAGGAATTAGATGCGTTTAAATGCGACCACGACGTCGCTCACACTCTACAAGCTTCACAGAACGACCGTCGCCGGAATGCCGATAAACTTCTGGAGTGCCGGCTCCAGACCTGGCGCACATGCATAGGCATTGCCGCCGTAAATGGTATTCTGACCATCCAGACTTGCAAATTTGCCCCCGGCTTCTTCAATAATGATCTTCAAAGGCGCCAGATCCCACGGCGCCGCGGTTGGCTCGATCCAGGCGTCTGCGCACCCTTGCGCGATCATCATGGCGTCCACAGCTCCGCCGAGACTTCGAACCGCCCAGAACCCCTGCAGCCATCCCACCAGGCCTTCGGTGAAGCGCCGCATGCCCGCCTTCTGAAAACCATTGAAACAAAGCACAGCCTCGCCTGGGTTCGACTTGTTGGAAACGTGGATCGGCTGCCCATTGGCCCAAGCCCCGCCGTGCTTCGACGCCCATAGCAGCAAACCCTGACGCGGACAATGCGCCGCCCCGGCCACCACTTCACCGTCCTGTTCGAGGCCGATCAGCACCGCCCACAAGGGAATGCCGCGCACGAAGTCCCGAGTGCCATCGATCGGGTCAATAATCCATTTACGCCCGCTGCTACCGGCCCGATTGGCTCCCTCCTCCCCAAGAACTCCGTCCTCCGGGTACTCGCGATCAATCTTCTCCACGATCAGCTTTTCGCAAGCCCGATCCGCGGCGGTCACTGGCGAATCATCATACTTCGCCTCCGCGGTGACGCCCTTCCTTTGGTAATCCGATGCCAGCGCCCCGGCTTCCTGAGCTATCAGCTTTGCGAGTTCGACCTCGCGTTCAAACGCCATGCTCTCGATTATGCCGCGCTACCTTGCTGACACAGAGCTGCTTTGCGATTATGCCGGTTGCCTTCTGACACAGTGCCGTGCCCTGCCTGGAGCCCCGATACGCTAATCTGTCTGAGAATATTCATAGATTTCTTCACACTCAATTGCGTTGTGGCAGATGCTTCTGGTAAGCGTAAGGTCCGACGATCCTAACCCATCGTCCAAGATACTAAAATTAAAGTGTATTGACACGAAGTTAGCATTCGGCTAGCCTGAGGTTTCCAGTGATACTCCTCATAGGCCTAATATGTTCCAATGAGTGATCTGACGATTCTATGATCTTGAGAAAAGGATAATGAGTCAGTCGTACTTCATTCTGGAGTTCGCACATTCGATCAACGGCCATCTCAAGCGTATTCACATCACCCGGCGTACATTGAAATGTGCTCTCTGCGGCATCGGCGTGTTGAGCCTGATGCTCGCCGCGCTGCTTTCGGGTTGCTTGTGGATGAGTTGGAGAGTCTCGAATTACGATAGGCTCCTGAGCGACTTTAACCATTTGCGGAGTCGTTATCAAGATCTGCAGCGCGTCTCCAAACAGCGTGGTGAGCAGATGGCCTCTCTCGAGAATCTCGCCAGTGAAGTCTCCTCCGCTTACGGACTGAACAAATCAACAGCCGTGGAGGGCGCAGCGCTGGACTGGGATGTGGCCCCGGAGCCGACCGCCAAAGAATCGATGGAAGAGTTCAACTTCCTGAAATCTGCAAGTTACTCAGGCATCTTCCATCGCTACGCGCATCAGTGGCAGTTGCACTCCCAGCCGAGCGCGTGGCCGCTGATTGGCAGCCTGAGAAGCTCGTTCGGCGAGCGCAGCGATCCCTTCTCGGGAGAAGGCGCCTTTCATACCGGCATCGATCTGTCCGCTGCAACGGGCACGCCTGTCCATGCAGCCGCCGACGGAATCGTCGCCCAAGCCGGATGGAGCGGTGAGTACGGGAAAGTCGTCATTGTCAACCACGGCAACGGAATTCAGACCTACTATGCTCACCTTTCGCAACTGCTGGTCGTTCCCGGCGAGGAAGTTCGCCTGGGTGAAGTGGTTGCTCTCTCGGGAGGAACTGGCCGCGCTACCGGTCCGCACCTTCACTATGAAGTACGCATCGGTGGAACGCCCGTCAATCCATACCGGTACCTGGCCAGGGCCAAGGTGAATGAGCCGGCAAAACCGTTGCACAACGATCTTGGCTTTTGAGCCGAGCCGGATTCAAGCACCTGACTCGGCCCCTTCGCCATCGACGGCTAATACTTTCCCTGGCAACACTGAATTGGCGAGCGAGCGTCTTTCAAGGTGTGGCTAAACAGCTCACCCGGCGAAGTCTGATTTTGAGTCTGACCAGCGCACTTCCCGACGCTGCGCAGCAGACTCTCAGAAAACGCCCGGAACTCCCTCGAGCCGGTGAGTTTGTTCGCTTCGTCGATCCCCTCACCGAAAACACGCTGGTGCGACTCACTGCGCCGTCAAGCGCCAACACCCTTCCCGCACCAGAGAACGTCTTCATTTCAGTCAAGAACCGGTTTCTTGTCTTCTCTTCCGACCGAACTGGCACGTTCACGCCGCATTTGCTGGACCTGCGCAGTGGAATGATCCGCCTGCTTGCCGAAACGTCATCCCTCGACGTACTTTCCCTGTCGCTTGATCAGTCCGATCGGATTGTATTCTTTCTTGATGGGGGAAAGCTGCAACAGGTCCAGATCGCAAGCCGCCGCGTCGGCACCATCGCCGAGAACATCACTGCCTTCGCCGGCAGGTCAGAAGCTTCAATGTTAGTCATCCGGAATGGCAGCCTGGAGAGCCTCAAAGGTGAAAGACTGGCGACCGGCGTGTCAGGTCTCTGCCAGACGAGTCCCGATGGAACCGTTTGCCTGATTCGAAAGCCGGCCGGCGCGGGATTCGAGTTCTGGTCTGTTCCCTTACGGCCGCGCGGAGAACCAAGGCTTCTTGCCTCTGGGCGCGTCCGGTTTCCGTTCTGGTCCCCGGACAGCCAGAGCATCTTATTTCTGCGGGACAGTGACGCGAATGGCGTCACGCTGTCCGAAATTCATCGCGTTCCTGTAAGTGGAACCGCTGCCGAAGAAAAAATCTGCTCCACCGGTCAGTTCGCCTCCTTCGCCCCCAACGGTGACGCTACAGTCTTCGTCGGCGCGAGCCGGAGCAGGGCCCAACCAACGGTGGATCTTCTCCTCCGAACACCCGGGCGGCAAATGACACTCTGCGAGCACCGGGCCTCAACGCCCTCCCTGGTGACGCCAGTGTTCTCTCCCGACAGCCGGCGGGTATACTTTCAGAGCGATCGGGAAGGGAAGTCCGCTCTCTACTCCATCAACGTCGAACTCCTGGTTGAAGCCACTCTCTCCTGAGTCCACCTGTCCCCATTTCGGCGCTACAAACTTTAAACATCCGGGCGGAAACCTCGATGGTAATCCTTTCGTCTTTCCTGGAACTGTTGTGCTTTCAGGAGGTCGAATTGTGCTCAGGGGAAACCCGCCGGAGGCTGTTCCGTGTGGCGGCTATGGTCCTGTTCGCGGGTGTTGCTAAGAGTGCGCCGAATGCGGGAGCCAAGTACGAACAAAGTAACACCCACGATGACGAGACTAAGGGCTCTGATTCTGCCGATGACGCCGTTTACGAACCGGGGGGGACGGTTAAGCCGCCGAAACTCGTCCACTACGTCGAGCCGGCATTTTCCTCATCATCTAAGGAGGCGTTCGTCGAAGGCACGGTCAGAATTTCCACCGTCGTTACCACCACAGGCCAGCCTTCTGAAAGTAAGGTCGTCAAAGGGCTGAACGCGGACGAAGATCGCACCGCGCTGGAGGCCGTGGACCAGTGGCGATTTGAACCGGGTACAAAAGACGGAAAGCCGGTCAAAGTGCACGTGAACGTGGAAGTTGATTTTCACCTGATGTGAGCGCTACCCGGCAACCCGGGTCTTTGGGCGCCTTAACCACCACAGGCCCAGCAGGAAGCTGCTCACTAAGGCCAACTTGTCTGGTTCAGGTGCTGGCACGGGAAGAATGGGCGCAGCCGGGGATGTTGTCCCTCCGCCAGAATTTCTTAGCGGCGATTGATAGACGACAATCAGCGGAGGAATCCAAGGAGACATCGTTTGGTTTGGCAGGCTGCGGCTTACGTTGGGCGCCGCCTCTGCGCCCGTATGAACATCCGGAATCACCTCTGCATATCTCCAGGAGCTTGGGCTGATCGGGAGCTCTTCTACAGAACTCAACAATTCCTGTCCCAGCACTCCGCCATTCGCCGCGTTGTCCGGCCGGCCGTCGTTCACCGTGAAAGGCGGCTGGGAGAGCGCGTCGGCAGTGGGCTCGAGCGGCGAAGTCTCCGCTTCCGGCTCTTCCGCAAGTCTGTTTCCACAGCGGCTTCGCGCGAAATTCCTGCCATCCGTCAGCAGCACTTCACCCCGCGGGATGCGGAGTTGCTTGCGCGTCCAGTAAATCTGATTACCCACCCTGTACGACACATACCGGTAACTGTCGGCTGCGAGAGTGACGAAGCGCACCTGTGCCGCATTAAACATTGCGTAGTGCAACCGCACCGTAGGATCCGATCGCATAGCCGACCGCAGCTCATGTGGCGCATAGACACCACCCGGTATAACTGAATACGGGAAATTCGGCCTGAGTGATCGTACAGTA
This sequence comes from uncultured Solirubrobacteraceae bacterium, assembly GCA_964658695.1. GTDB lineage: Bacteria > Acidobacteriota > Terriglobia > Bryobacterales > Bryobacteraceae > Bog-105. The sequence goes on from CBAAAA010000143.1 coordinate 5,461, forward strand.
GCGGGTATTTCAGTGTTCCCCGGGGAGAGCGGCGTTGCCTCCGCGGAAGCCTGCTGCTTAGATGGCCAGAACTCTTCGAACGTAAGCGTAGCGCACAGCGCAACAAGAGCGCATACCGCAACAGGGATGATGCGAGTTTTGGTCATCCATTCTCCTTCTTGAGCGACCGGTAAGTCAGGTTTTCCGCTCACATAGCTTTTCGGCGTCAGAGCCGGCAAGCTTTAGAGTCCTCGCGGCATCTTTTCCGGTAGCCCTCACGACAGCCTTTGCAACGCCTCGGTTTCACGCGGGGGTCATTAGGGCGCCTGTCCTCTTTGGCATGTGGGTTCAGAGCGGCAATCCTCGCCTAGGATTTATCTGTACTCTTAAGGGAATGTCCGATAGCCGGGATGTTGGGGATCTCGATCAGGCAAATCCGCAAACGAACTTATTCGGTTGCGGCCTCTCATCTGTCAGCCAGTGGATCGCAACGATCGCCGGTCACGCAGGCGATGGCAATGGCGCCGGTCGTCCTATGGTCAGCGCCGCTCCTACGAGATGTCCTGCCCTTGATGGCCGGCTTTATGAAGATGGAGCACCCTCATTTCAAACCATATGGCGGGCTGAGCCTAGCCACGAAGGCCGTCAAGCCGCGTGGGTGACGCATCAGGGTAAGTGGGCGGGTCCGCACTACTGCGAAGTTTGATTCTGCTTTCCTGTGCACCAAACGCGCGCGATCAATGTTCAGCTAGCCCGAGTACTCGCGTTCCTGTTGGCTGTGAAAGTCCTGAAGAAAACCGTAGCACGGCCTTTGTATCAGGGATTGGAGCATTCCTGGGAGAGCTGTCATGGATTGAATGCCGTTCGCTGTGCTGATCGGGTGGGCTTCCGGTCGATAAAAATCACGCTGCCGCCTCTGAGCGGTACACCAATAGGTAGAACGTCGATAATCCGGTAAACGATTTACAAAGAGCTAAGTTGCTGTTCGAACGTTCTTACGTTTCGATTACTTAGACGGACCACTTACAACGCGTGCGTCCTCGACACTGTTCGTTCGAGAATGCCGTGTTCGCAGGGAAAAGAAAGGGGGTCCGGACATCAGCCGCGTATCTGAGCTCTTGGACAGCGCTATGCAGACCCCCCCTTGGGACTTCGTCGTGGTGCACCAGACGGAAGCCTGCAAGATTCTTGAAAGACCCACTAACCAGGTATATGTACCTGCCTTAGTTATAGCGTTACTTGATAAATAGTTCAACTAAACTAAAGTACCAAGGGCTTAAACCATTAGTTAACTCGCTTCTAATCAGAGAAATGACCATGTAGTCCATGGGCTTTTCCCGATCGCGCCGTTAATCGTGCCCGTTTCACACACGATGAATTGACTGTCAAGCCTGCTGATATGTGGGCCGGACTTCCCAACATGTCTTCAATTCGCGCAAGCAGAGTCCTACACCGCCGCCCGCGCCGCGTGCCAGCAAGCGTTCGCAATTTGATCCCATCAGATCTGCCGGATCAGTGTTCTCATCCGCATGCAACAAAATCGCTTTCACCTCGCCGATGTCTGCGGCGCTCGCCCACTCCGATAACGCTTCCATGCCGCGCCGCCAGGAAGCTTCCGCCGGGTGAAATCACGCTAATCCGCGAGCGCATCGTTTCGGCTGATTGCCGCTCACGCCAGTTCTTCTCTCAAGGTGTCACAGCCCTTTGCCAATACTGGGACCAGACTGGTGGTCGCAGACGATCCGCCCCAAAGCCCAGGGCCGGTAGCGCCGGTGTCGCGAAGGTAATAGCCTCGATGCAGACCCCAAGTCTCTGCGGCGTTCCATCGAGAGACTGTGTAAATCCTGTTCCCGATTTCATGATGGGCCGTGCCGACAGTCGCGAGGCCGTCGGCAGATAACGCGACCCACATCGTGGACGCACCCCGTTTGACCGGTCGTATCGAACTGGAGGATCCGTAGCCCATCAGCCAGTAAAACGACTTCATCAGGACCCTCGGATAAGACCTCGGAGCGCACGGTTCCCGCTGATCGGGTCCACCGCTGTGTCATCCAACCGCCGCAGCTCCATGGGATCCCTCCCTGCACAACGTGAGAGCCGGAATGAGCCAGGTTCGCCATTCCTCCAGCGAGCATAGTTTGTGGAGTCCGGGATTATACAGCTCAAGAGGCGGTGACTTCAGTATCCAAATGACTTCTTGTTCCCCGCCAGCCATGCCGTGATAGGCTCGACTCAGTCAAAGTATTCTTCTCATTCCTGTGCACGGCTTAACTGAGTACGCGAAAGGGAAGCCAAAGTGATCATCGGCCAGTACTAAACTTCCGCTCCTTAAGTTGTCTGACGGTGCACCTTAAACGCAGATAGATTCTGGTACTGCTACTTTTCTTCTGCTTTCCCAGATCGGAAACTGCTGGAAGTTACTCTGCAAGGGTCTCATTCGCGGTTTTTGCTAAAAAATCAGCCGATTCGGTGGGTTCCACGAGCACTGTGTAAATACGCAAACCGAGCGCGAATCGGATCAGGACAGAGTACTAAGACAGATGACTTTGAGGACTATTAGCCTTACTGGTAACGATTGACTCCCCGACATTTCCTTGGCTAAATAGAATCCTGGAGTCACCGCACCCCGACCGTTTTCCAAGGCTCTGTTGCCACGAACGCAGAGAGTCAATCGATTGGAGGCGAAGTGAGGATAACTTCCAGAACGTTAGGGAAGTTTAAGATGCAACAGTTTTCACGCGTGTTTCTGGTCCTGCTGTGCGCTGTCGTTGCGCGGTGCAATGCGAACCCGTTTGATGTAAAACAAGAAGCCTCTTCTTTCGGAACCGCAGCTTACGTTCTCGGTCCCGACGACCAGATTACTGTACGCGTTGCGGACCTGGAAGAGATTGCCGATCGCATGACGCGCGTCGATCCAGCAGGAGATATCGATCTTCCACTTGCGGGCCGGGTGCATGCTGCCGGACTCACAGTCGAGCAGTTGCGCGCGACCCTGGTTAGTAAGTTGTCCAAGTTTGTCGATTCGCCACAAGTCACCATCAACATCCAGGATTACAAGAGCGAACCTGTCTCCATTCTCGGGGAAGTCAATAACCCGGGCGTGCATCAGTTAAGAGGTCCGAAACGTCTCGTCGACATTATCTCCGCCGCGGGTGGGCTGAAACCTGAGGCCGGCGAAACCGTGACCGTCACGCGCGAGTTACGCTGGGGCGCGCTTCCCGTTCCTGATGCGCATGTCGATTCGTCCGGTCAGTTCAGCGTCGCTTCCATCAGCCTCGATGGAGTGACGAAAGGCACAAACCCGGGAGCCAATATCCCGGTCTGCCCGAACGACATCATCTCGGTATCCCGTGCTTCGATTGTCTACGTCATGGGCGAAGTGAAGAAGGCCGGAGGGTTTAGTCTTCAGTCGCGAAGCAACATCTCGCTGGTTCGGGCCTTGACCCTGGCCGAAGGGTTGACCCACGAAGCTTCCCCGAAGAAAGCCCGTATTCTGCGCGCCCAGCAAGGGAACGCTCCGGGGGTTGCTTCGGTGACTTCCAAGGAGCCCGGCGAAACGCCGGTCGACGTGCAGATGATTCTGGCCGGTAAAGCGCCGGATGTCCAGCTGCATCCCGATGACATTTTGTTCATCCCGAACAACATGGCCGGTTCTGCGCTAAAGCGCGCGACCGAAGCGGCCGTTCAAATTGCGACCGGGGTCATCATCTTTCGCTGACGACGGGAGAAGGGTCGGAGTTTCGCGAGTCACGCGCAGAATTTGTCCGAAAGGAAGAGCTGTCTCTACTGTAATACAGCTTGCTTAAGTGAAGCCATGCCGAATTCGTTTATAGACGGTAGCAATCCGCGTCGGATCGAGGGGGAACGGCTTATTGGGCCGAATTCCGGACCGATCTCTACCGTTTTGCGCCCCTACGATTTTCCCGAGGAGCGCTGGGACAACAATGGCCCGGTGAACGAAGGTTTGCTCCTGGAGTATTACCGGGTGCTGCGACGCCGGCGCAAAACCATTTTCCTGCTGGCGCTCCTGGGCGCGCTGCTCGGCTTCACTACCACCGTGTGGCGCCTCCCGGTTTATCGGGCGCGCACCTCGCTTGATATCCAGAATCTTAACGACAATTTCCTCAATCGCGGCGCGGTCGCGCTGACCAGCGATGGCGGAGATTCCAACTCTGAGTCGCGCGTGCAAACTCAGATCAAGCTACTGCAGAGCGACACGCTTCGCAAACGCACGGTTGAGCGCATGAACGCCGCCGGTAGCGCCGCCGCCGTCCCGCGCGGCGACCTGTTCTCGCAATGGAAGCGCATGCTGCACCTGCCGGCGGGCGGTGAAATGCCCGGCGGCCAGCTGCTCGACTATGCAGCCCGTCACGTCACCATCAAGCCGCTGGGAGTGACGCGGCTGGTGGAGGTCACCTGCGACTCCTATGACCCGAAGTTTTCCGCCGAGTTCTGTAATACGCTGACCAGCGAATTCTCCGCGCAGGACCGCGACGTTCGCATGAT
>CBAAAA010000144.1:0-9918 GCA_964658695.1 uncultured Solirubrobacteraceae bacterium
GACAGCTCACTCATCTCGCTTCAGGTTATGCCTGGAAGGTTGGCAGTTCAGACGGAGTAAGTACGGTGGCGTTGCCGGGCAAGACTACTTCGAATCTGGAGCCGGCTCCGGGGTGGCTTTGGACGTTGATCTCTCCGCCATGCGCCTTTACGATGGCGGCGACGAAACTAAGGCCGAGGCCTAAGCCTTTTTCGGGATTTGGGTCGGGCACACGATAGAAGCGATCGAAAATGTGCGGCAGGTGATCCTCCGGGATACCGAGTCCGGAGTCTTCCACAATCAGCTTCACATTTGGACCTGCGCTCTCGGCCGAGGCACGCGCCCACCCACCTGGGGCCGTCGTGTACTTGATGGCATTGGCAAGCAGATTAGTGATCACACGTTCAATCTGGGTGCGGTCGCATTCACAGTAGACGGGCTCGGCTGCGCGCACGTGCTCGAGTCTTACATTCTGCGCTTCGGCGGGAATCTGGAACTGATCCACGAGGTCTTCGATGAGCTCCGTCAGATCCAGCACGGACTTGTGCATCGGGATCTGTCCGGATTCGGATTGGGAAAGCAGCAGCAAGGCGCGCACCAGATTGGCCAGGCGTTCGACGTCCTGCAGGGCGTTCTCAATCGCCTCCTGCAGGTTCTCTTTGGTTGAGGACGTGATGAGCGCCACTTCGAGCTGACCCTGGATGGCGGTCAGCGGAGTGCGCAGCTCATGCGAAACGTCGGTTGAAAACTGGCGGATCTGTTCAAACGATTGTTTTAACCGGGAACTCATCTGGTTGAAGGAATCGATGAGGCGATCGAGTTCGTCGTCCGCTCCACGCTTGGGAATTTGCAATCCAAGGTTAGATCCGGTGATGTCCTGGGCCGCTTTCTCAACGGACTGCAGAGCTTTGAGAGCAGCGCCAGCGGAGTACCAGCTGACGATCATGCAGAGACCGAGCGTGATCGGCAGAAAGATGCAGAAATTCCTGGTGAAGCGGCGCACGATGGCGATGTCTCCGGCGAGGCTGCGACCTTGAGCGATGTACCATCTATGGCCGCGTTCGCTGTCGAACATGATGCCGCTGATCACCTCATACGGGATTCTATCTTTGCCGGTGAAGGTCTTAATGACGCCCTCATGAGTCTTCTGCATTTCGGCCAGTTCCGCTAAGATTGTGTCGCGGTTGAAGAGCTCCTTCAATGCGGGATCAGGAGAACCGTCGGCGGCGACGCCCTGATCGGTGGCTTCGACAAAAACCGTCTTCAGACGGCCGACAGTCGACAGTTCATCGGTGTCTTCGGGATCGGTAAACCAGATTGGCTTGCCGTGATCGAAGTGGATGTAGGCGCGCATCGCCCCGAGCTGTTCGCGGAGAGCCTGCTCGCTCTGGTTCTCCAGGATCTTCTGCAGGGTTTTGGTTCCGACAAACCCGACCAGCACGAGCACGATCATCAGAAGCAGGGAAAAAGTGCTGGCGAGCCGGAAACGAAGGGTTCTGAACGCCTTCTCCAGTCTTCTACTGAACATTTGTCGTTAACCTCGCTGCCGTTAGCCCTCGCAGATTATGCAGGAAGCGCATCGGTGGCAGCGGTGGGAAGCGGCATTTCCGGGGCATCGAGCATGTAGCCGATACCGCGCACGGTACGAATCATTTTCAGCGTGAACTTATCGTCGATTTTACTACGCAAGTGACGGATGTAGACGTCGACGATGTTGGTTAGACCGTCGTAGTCCATATCCCAGACGTGCTCGACGATCATGGTGCGGCTGAGGGGGCGTCCGCGGTTCCGCATCATGTATTCGAGGATGCTGAATTCCTTGGGCGCCAGCTCAATATTCTCGTTACTGCGGGTGACTTTTCGGCGAATGCAATCGAGGGCCAGGTCGCCGACCTGGAGGCGCTCCGGGGTAGGTTGTCCACGGCGAAGGAGAACCCTGGCGCGGGCCAGTAGCTCCACAAAGGCAAAGGGCTTGACCAGATAGTCATCGGCTCCGGTTTCCAGGCCTTTCACACGGTCGTCCACTGAGTCGCGAGCACTCAGTATCAAGACCGGGGACATGGCTTTCCGGTTTTTGATTTTCCGCAGGACCTGCAGGCCGTCGATGTCCGGGAGTCCAAGGTCGAGAACTACCAGATCGTACTCGGTGGAATGCACGCGTTCTGTCGCTTCTTCGCCCGTGTGTACGACATCCACGGTGTACCCGGCACTTTGCAGACCGCGAGAGAGAAAGTCGGCAATCCGTATTTCGTCTTCTACTACCAATAAGCGCATCGTTGTGAGGACTACTGACTCAGTCTAACGAAGTCGGATAGGAAAAACGACTCAGTCGCCGGAGGCACGGCCGGGTTCGGCAACGGCACGTCCCGGCACTGGGCTTGGCCGGAAGAAATAGCCGAGCGTCTTGTGGCGGGTGCGTAGAACGGAAAGCGCGGTCATGAGGGCGATCAGCAGCAGCGTGTAAACGACGACTTGCGGCACGCTGAGGGAGTCTTTCCAGATTCCGAACCAGCGCCCGTAAACCAATTCGATGTGCACCCAATAGACGAGGAGCGAGGTGGTTCCCAACTGACGGAACAGGCTCCAGCGCTGGGCGGAAGCCAGATTGACCCACAGGTAGGCCAATGACATGAGACAGAGCACAATCCCGAGCTTGATGGCGATCAAGGCGGGGCTGTCGAGCCAGTAGTCGACCTTTGGGTAGATCGAATACGGGAGCAGTGAGAGCTGATGAGCGAAGACGGAGATGGCGATCCCGACGGCCAACATCCAAAGCATGCCGCGCTGCATATCTTCGGCTTTGATGATCCGCAGGATGCTGCCGACTACCATGCCAAAGGCCAGGAACGAAGCCCATGGGAAGAAACCGAAGTAGTTCAGATCAGGGAACAAGTAGGCATGCACAACCCAGGGAACAGAACTGGGATTGATCTGCGACAGTACCGGGGCAAGCGCCGCCACGAGGACGCCGAGAATGGTGCAGAAGCGGATGCGCTCGCGGGTGGTAAAGACGGCCATGGGAGCGAAGATCAGCATGGCCAATCCCATGCAATTCAGGATGTCTACTTTCGCGATTTCATTGAAGGGGCTGGTCGGATAGCCAAAGACATAAAGCTGGATACGGAAAAGAAAGGCGATCAGGAAGAGATAGCGGGAGCGTTTGACGGCGGCCCAGACTTTGCGGCCGGCTCCGATCTCCTGCTTGTCCTGGCTGTCCATCAGAAAGGCGAAGGTAATTCCAGTCAGGAACAGAAACAGCGCCGGAGGCAAGCCGCCCACAAACTGGGACAGCATGTAAGGACCTTTGTCGCGCAGATCCGTTCGGGTGAACGAGTTGAAGGTGTGCCCCTGCAGCATGATGATGGCAGCGAGGCCCCGAACCCAATCTATGAAGGCCAGGCGACCAGCCGCTTTGGGGGATTTACCTTCCATTGCTCCCACTACCGCTCAAACGGACTGCTTAACACGCTAACTTGGTTTCCTGGTCTGAGCCTTTTTCTCTCACTTCGGCTGCTTCCTGGCGTTTTTCGGCAGTTTAAGGTCGAGATTGCCAGGCATTGGCGGGTTAACATGCATGTTGGAATACGTAATGAGGCGATAGTTTCCTGAAGGCTCGTAAAATTCCTGCTGAATGGGGCTGGAGGCTTTGGCGGGAATCCAAAGTTCAACCTTCGGCAGCTTTTCCAAGACAGCTTTGTCTTTCGGCACCAGGAGCAGCTTTGTCGAGGCGAGACCGGAGACGTTTTCCTCGCCTTCGGCCGTGATGGTGTAGCTCTGCTGGAGTTCATGACCGGAGGAGCCAAAACCAAGCAGAAGGAATTGGTTCACCACGCCCGCGTTGCTTCCCAGGCTGACAACCTGATATTCGTTGATGGCCGGATAGTAGATCTGAACGTTCTTGCCCTGGAACGACAGCCTGCGGGCACTGTTTCCGGTGAATTCGATGACTGCTTTCACCTCACCCTTGGGGGAGCGCTGCATTTTCAGGGAGCCGTTCTCGGGAGTGTGCGAATCGATGATCTTTTGGTAGGTATCCATCGCGAGATCGGCGGTTAGGGCGTGGAAGGCAGGCGCATCCTTATCCATTCGCTCCAGAATGTCAGGGACGGAATCGGCCTTGCCGCTGCTTAGGAACGCAAGAACGCAAACGAGGGCCAGTGAGATTCGCAAAAACGGGATTGGCATCAACAAAGTGGGACGCGGGAACTAGGGCGCCGTATACGCGATAAAGCCCTTCAGTTCCTGCTCTTCTTCGTCCCGGATCGGTTCCACCCGGACGACGCGCCAAGATTTGCCAGTCCGCTGGTGAATGAGCTTCTCTGCGCGTGCAGGACGGCTGGGCTCGGGCGTGGCCTGAAGCAATTCAGTAGCAATGAAAACCCTTTGAGTTCCGTGAGAGGAGGAAAGCAGTACAACGGTTGCAGCCCTCGGCTGATCGCGAAACCATTCTCGCGGCGTAACGAAGATAAACGCAAGGATGAGGGCGACGACGACGTCGTAGGGCCAAGTGGCACGCGGGAAGTCCCAGAAAATTAATCGCTTCCCCAGGCTACCGCCGCTCGCGCTCACCGACCCATTTTATCATCTAATCAGGAGGGTACTGAGCCAAGTCAGTACTTTCTCATTACGGCGAGTACACGTCCCTGGATTTCCAGCCGAGCGGGATCTACAAAGATCGGAGACATGGAAGCGTTGGCGGGCTGCAGCCGCACTCTGCCATCGGGATCGGCATAGTAGCGCTTCAAGGTGGTTTCAGAACCGTCTACCAAAGCGACTACGATGTCCCCGTTGCGGACAGAGCCGGTTTTCTCCACCAGGACGAAATCGCCGTTGCAGATATGGTCGTCTATCATGGATTCGCCGCGGACTTTGAGGGCAAACGTCTCTTCGTGGCCTATGAAGTCGCTGAACTGGAGAACTTCCGGATTGGAAACCGCTTCGACCGGCAGACCGGCCGCAATTCCACCAAGCAACGGCACGGACCGGGAGGCGATTGGCAGCCGCGCTCTTTCTTCAGAAAAGTAGCGATCGCTTACTTCGAGCGAGCGGCTATGATTGTAATTTCTACGAAGATATTGCTTTGACTCAAGGGCTTGCACATGCTTGTGAACGGTTGCCAAAGACGCCAACCCTAAGCCTGTAGCGATCTCCTCGTAGCTTGGACTGTATCCATTTCTCGTAATGAATTCGCTTAAGAAATCCATCACTTCTTTTTGTCGGCGCGTAAGAGCCATCACCAGCCTCCCCACTCATTGTTGGCGAATAAACAACGAAAGTCAACGGCCTACGCGTAAGAATGACAGCAGACTTCTCGGAGGTTAAAGAAATGGGCTGCTCACGTCATACTTAGGTGGATGTTTTTAGCGGGCCTGTAATGCGCGAACCGGTTCTCCTCTATGTTGAAGACGAGGACGCTTCAGTCTTCCTGTTCGAGGCGACTCTCCGGGAGCTCAATATCGACATCCAATTCCACCGTGTGGCAGACGGGGAACAAGCCATTGCTTTTCTTCAGAAGACGGGGCTGTATCAGGAAGCGCCTACGCCCAACTTAGTGTTTCTCGACCTGAATTTACCCAAATTGAGCGGCTTGCAGGTGTTGGAGCAGGTAAAGAGGGACGATGTTTTGCGATCCATTCCGGTGGTGATTTTCACGTCGTCGTCATTGTCCTCTGACCGGAGCAGGTCGCTGGCGCTGGGGGCAAAACAGTTTATCGTCAAGCCGGCTTCACTCGACAGTTTTATCGAGGTCGTGAAGACGGCCTGTGAGATGGCTTATCGCCCGTGAAATGGACGGCGCTTAGTTGTAGTTCATGCCGCACATGCCGCTCTGGCACATGCCGCCGCCGCATCCGCCACTGGATGGCTGGGCGCACTGCTGTGAGGCGGTGCTGGTCGCCCTGGCGGCGAAAGTCGAATATTGGGTCGTGAGATGGTCCTGTCCGCAGGATGGACATCTTATCGCATTGGCATCGGCGGTACGGCGAACCAGTTTCTCAAACTTGGTTCCGCAGTCATCGCAGGCGTACTCGAAGATCGGCATATCTCATGTATAACGTAACTGTGGCCGCGACCGTAACTCAATCGGAGTCAAAAACGAATTAACATATGAATATGCGCCGCAGAAACTTTCTGAAGAGCGGTCTGTCGTTTGCTGCGACCGCTGGAATAGCTTTGGCTGGAGGCTTTGGATCCGGCCGGATGGTGAAGATTGTGGAATTTACAGCTACTGGAAAACGGGAAGATGAGATCCAGGTGGAGAAGATCCACAAGAGCGACGAGGAGTGGAAGCGCCAACTGACGCCCGAACAGTTTGAGGTCACGCGCCACGCCGGTACAGAGCGAGCCTTTACCGGCAAGTACTGGAACAATCACGAGCATGGCCTTTACCGGTGCATCTGTTGTGAGACCGCCTTATTTTCTTCCGATACAAAGTTCGAGTCCGGAACCGGGTGGCCGAGCTTCTACGAGCCGATTGCCAAGCAGAATGTCTCGGTCAAAACAGACATGAGCTTCGGCATGAGTCGCAGCGAGGTGCTTTGCGCGAAGTGCGATGCTCACCTGGGGCACGTTTTCGATGACGGTCCGCGTCCGACGGGTCAGCGTTACTGCATGAACTCAGCGTCGCTGGATTTTGTCAAGGGCTAGCAGGAGCCTTTGCAGGCGCGCAGCGGGAGCTTCAATGTCCATTCGAGTTTCCGGTCCCGATTTCTAAAGCACGAACGCGATGTGATCGTATATCTTCCTCCGGGGTATGAAGATTCATCCCAGCGGAGATATCCAGTCTGCTATATGCACGACGGACAAAATCTGTTCGATCCGGCGACTGCGTTTGGGGGCACCGACTGGCAGGTGCATCAGGTGGCGGAAGATCTGATGGGTAAGGGCGAGATCTCTCCGATCATCATTGTCGGGATTAACAACAGTGGCGAGGCGAGACTTCTCGAGTACACGCACGTGGGAACCAATGGACAGCGCGGGGGGCTCGCGCGCGCTTACGGGAACGCAATTGTGAAAGAACTGAAGCCGCTGATCGATGGACAGTACCGAACGCTCCGCGATGCCAGGTCCACTACATTAGGCGGCTCATCACTTGGCGGACTGGTATCGGCTTATCTGGGTCTGCGGTATCCCGATGTATTTGGGAATCTGATCCTGATGTCGCCTTCAGTGTGGTGGGCGGAACTGGACATTTTGAAGCACGTCAAAGCTCCGCGGTTAGCGCCCCGGCCGAAGGTCTGGCTCGACGTCGGCACGGAAGAAGGCTCTGAACCTGCGAAATTTGTGCGGGATGTGCGAGCCTTTCGCGACCGATTCCTGGCGCAGGGTTGGGAAATGGATCGCGATTTGAAGTATCACGAGGATGAAGGCGCGCAGCACAACGAGCGTGCGTGGGGAAGGCGCATGGGTCCGGCGCTTCGCTTCCTGTATTCCGATTCTGTTACTTTGATCTGAGGAGTGGCGGAAGCGAGGGCATGGCATTCTGTACGAACTGCGGTACACAACTGGGTGATAGTGCGAAGTTTTGTCTGAATTGCGGGCAGCCAGCTGGAGGAGGAACGGCAAGCACCGGGCTTTCGAGTTTCGTGCCTGCGCCTTCGCTGGAACCGATACGCTACGACATCGAAGGCCATAACTTGCAGATCGCTAAAGTGCATCTTCAGCCAGGTCAGGAGATTTACGCGGAAGCCGGCAAGATGATTTACAAATCGGCCAATGTCGACTGGCAGACGCGGATGACGGGGCAGACCATCGGCCAGAAAATCCTGGGCGCGATCAAACGGAAACTGATGGGTGAGTCACTGTTCTTCACTTACTTTCAGTGCACGGGCGCAGCGGGTGAGGTCGGTTTTGCCGGTCACTATCCGGGCAAGATACAGGTCTTCGATCTGGCGGCGGGTCAGACGATTATGGTGCAGCGGGACGGGTTTCTGTTTGCCCAGGGTTCGGTGACGCTGGATATTGCCATGGTTCGGAAGCTCGGTGCGGGACTGCTGGGTGGTGAGGGATTTATTCTGCAGCGGCTCACTGGGCCTGGAGTGGTTTTCGTCCACGCCGGCGGCGATCACGTCGATTTCAATTTGCAACCCGGAGAAATTTTGCAAGTGCAGACGGGGCATCTGGTTGCCTTCGAGCCGTCAGTGAATTACGACGTGCAGATGGTTGGAAGCATCCGGACCGCCATTTTCGGGGGCGAGGGATTGTTTCTCACAACGCTGACGGGTCCGGGCCGGGTAATTCTGCAGAGCATGACCCTGGAACGGCTACGGCACGAACTGTCGCCATCAGAGCACTCGCATAGCGGGGAGGAGCGGAATCCACTGGGGGCGATTGCGCGGGGCGACTTTGGAAGTTTCTTTTCGAGCGACGACTAAGGGTAACGGGGTTAGTAAGCACCGCTCGGGAAGAGAACGCTCTGGACGGTGCGAATCAGGATAAAGACGTCGAGCCAAAGAGACCAGTTGCGGATGTAGTAGGTATCTTCCTGTTCCTGCACGGAGACATCGCCGTTGCTGCGATTAGAGACCTGCCAGAGCCCAGTAAGGCCCGGCATGACGCTGGTTCGCATCTGGCGGAAGCGGGAAGGGAAGCTCTCCAGATGGTAGAGCGGGAAGGGGCGCGGGCCGACGAGGCTCATGTCGCCGCGCAAAACATTCCACAACTGCGGCAATTCGTCGAGACTATAACGGCGCAGGAACCAACCTAGTCCGCCGATGACGCGAGGATCATTCTTCAGCTTGTAATAACGGAACCAATTGGCCTCTTCCTCGGGATGAGACTTGAGATGATCGAGCAGCAACTGGTCGGCATTCGGATGCATGGTGCGCAGCTTGAAGACGCTGATCTTGCGGCCATCTTTGCCTTCCCGCTCCTGCTGAAAGAACGGCGAGCCAGGACTGACGACTTTGATCCAGGCCGCAAAGAAGGCCAAGAGGGGAAGGGTCAGGATGGCGAGCGGGACAGAAACCGAGTAATCCAGCATGCGTTTGAGAGTGCGGTTTGCCGGGATGAAGAGATTCTTGCGAACTTCAAGACCGAGGACGCCGCCGAGATCGCGAGAGGTAATCCAGAGGCTTTGTATTCCAAATAAGTCGGGGACGATGATGATGTTCGCGAATGACAGCGTCTCGATGAGGTCGGACAGGCGATCACGGTGGAGACCCGGCATCGCGATAATAAGGGCCTTGGCCTTTCCCTCTAAACGGGTTACCAGGGAGAGGGGTCCGATTACAGGTATGCCGTGTACTTTCGATCCCCAGGTTCTGGAGTTATCGTCGAGGATGCAAACGGGGACGAAGCCCAGATCGGCTTCCTTGAGTAATTGCCTGACCACCAGCGATCCGGTTTGACCTGCGCCCAGGATGACAACGGGGATCCCGCAAATGCCCCTCGCGATGAGGGTTTTTCTGACAAGTGCCTCGAGCGCCGGAGGAATAGCGAGTGCGAAGAGTGCGGTGACTAAGAGCACGCCTCGCGACCATTCCCGGTCTTCAAAGACATAATTCCAGGTTAAGAGCATTCCGAAGACCGCTAAGGTGGCGTAAACGCGAGATCGAAGCCGAGTGACTGCTCCCATACCGTAACCCGGATACAAACCGATCCATAGGTAGACGATAGGAAGGGAAAGCACACCCAAGGCCAAACCTGAGTATTGAGATTTTCCCATCTCAATCGGGAACCAGGAGTGCATTGAGACGCGAATCAAGCAGGCGAGCAAGAGCGCAAGTTCGAGCGCCACGACATCAATGAGGATCGTAGCAACCATGCCCCATGATCGGGACGGTATCTCGGGCAAACTGATCGAGTGGCCAACCGCAGCAGCGCTCATGGAAGGGGTAAATTGCTTGTAAACGGCAGTAACAGGAAGGATTGTACCACCGAAAATGTCGATTAAAAGGAGCTTATAGCTGCTTCGAAACCGAAGAGAAGGCGAATCGGAAG
>CBAAAA010000145.1:0-935 GCA_964658695.1 uncultured Solirubrobacteraceae bacterium
AAGGCGGCGCAAAGATCCTGGCCAAGCTTCCCGCCGTTCGGACCCAAGGTGTTCGGACCCAGAAGGAAGAGTGTGTTCCCCGCCCGGTAGCGTTGGCCCGCGGTCTGATGCAAGCCGCCGGGTTCCGGCTGACCGAGGCCAAGTTCTTCTACTTCATCCAGGCGGTTGAGCAAGTCGAACCGCTCCGTCTGGCCGAACTCGGGGGCATGCTGCCGGCGCTGAAGATGGCGCTCCTCGAGCTCATCGCGGAGCGTGGCCGGCAGGCGCTCGATGCATTCAAGGCCGAAGGCGTCAAAGCGCCGTCGTTCGATATGGGCCGGCTGATCCGCAGTCTGCGCTTCATTGGCGAAATCGACTGGAAGGAGACGCTGGAACAGCTCTCCATCGTGCACCGGCTCCTCTGCCTCGACCCGGTCGGCGTCTATGGACGCATGGAATTTGAGAGTCGCGAGCAGTACCGCCTTCGCGTCGCCAGTATCGCCTCTCATTCCGACGTGAGTGAGGCGGAGGTCGCGCGTATTGCCGTGCGTCTGGCGGAAAACGCCACTGTGGATCGCAACGCTCCGGTCGCCGTTCGCGATCGCCTGCGCCACGTCGGCTATTACCTCATTGATCACACCGGCTCCAGGGAACTGCTGCAGCAGACCAATTATCGCGCCTCGGTCGGCGGTTGGATCCAGCGCCTGTTCCGCAACTATCCGGACGAAATCTACATCATCGGTATCGAATTCGTCACTCTGATCACGGTGGTCGCCTTGATCATGGTCGTGGTGCAGACACAGGGCGGCTGGGGACTGATCCTGGGAGCGCTGCTGCTCATCCTTCCTGCGACTCAGGCCGCCGTCGAGGTCATGAATTACCTGGTCACGACGGTGTTGACCCCGCGCGCTCTCCCCAAGGTCGATTATTCCAAGGGCGTGGATGCCGAGTCCGCG
>CBAAAA010000145.1:945-9083 GCA_964658695.1 uncultured Solirubrobacteraceae bacterium
AACACTGCTGATCAATGAAAAACAGATTCGCGGTTTGGTCGATGACATCGAAGTCCGCTACCTCGTGAATCGCGATCCCAACATCTGTTACGCCCTGCTAACGGATCTGCCCGATACCGCTGAACCCGCTCAGGAGAAAGACGCGCGCGTCGATCTCGCCATCTCACTCATCGAAGCACTCAACAAAAAGTACGCTGATGAACCCTACGGCGGCTTCTATCTGTTCCACCGCCACCGCGTCTACAACCCGCGCGAAGGAGCCTGGATGGGTTGGGAGCGCAAGCGCGGCAAGCTGCTCGATCTGAATCAGCTGCTGCGGAAAGTCTTCGATCCGTTTCCGGTCAAAGCTGGCAACATGCTCCGATTGCCGGCCATCCGCTACGTGCTGACCCTCGATTCAGACACGCAGTTGCCGCGCGGTACGGCCCAGCGCATGATCGGCGCTATGGCGCATCCGCTGAATCGTCCGGTGGTCGACCCGGAGCTTCGTATCGTGACGGAAGGCTATGGAATCTTGCAGCCGCGCGTCGGAATCAGTGTCCACTCCGCCACTCGATCACGCCTCGCGAGCATCTATTCCGGCCAGACCGGCTACGATATCTACTCGCGGGCAGTGTCCGACGTTTACCAGGATCTTTACGGCGAAGGCATTTTCACCGGCAAGGGCATCTACGATGTGGACGCCCTGCGCGAGGTTCTTGAACACCGCTTCCCGCGCAACGCGCTGCTGAGTCACGATCTGATCGAAGGCGCTTATGCGCGCGCCGGCCTGGTATCCGACATCGAAGTCATCGACGATTATCCGTCGCACTATAGCGCTTACAACCGCCGCAAACATCGCTGGCTGCGCGGCGACTGGCAGATTGTCCGATGGATCTTCAATAAAGTTCCGGATGAGTCTCGCAAGCAGGTCCACAACCCCACATCCCTCGTCTCGCGCTGGAAAATCGTGGACAATCTGCGGCGCAGCTTAATGGAGCCGGCCATCTTCTTCCTGCTGCTTGCAGGCTGGTTCTTTCTGCCTCCCGGTCCGCGATTCTGGACTCTTGTCACACTCGGTCTACTCTTCCTCCCCATCTATTTCCGGCTGCTGTTTGCCCTCATCAATTCGCTGTCGCACCTCAACTGGGGCGGCGCTCGCGATGCCTTCAAGGATCTCGCGACCTCCCACATCAGCATCCTTCTGAACATCGCATTCCTTGCCCATCAGGCGCTCTTCGCCATCGATGCCATTGTGCGCACTGTGATCCGCAGCTTCATCACCCATCGCAGCATGCTCGAATGGGAGACCGCGACAGAAGCCGAACTCGGCTTACGCTCCCGGACACCGGTGGACATCTATCTCGACTGGGTGCCCGCGGTCGGGATTGCGCTGGCCATCGCTCTCTACTGGCGACCGGAAGCCGCGCCCTATGCTCTTCCCTTCATCCTTGCCTGGAGCTTTTCAAAAGCCATTTCGGTCTGGCTCAATCGCTCGCCGCATCAGGAAGACTACAAACTTACAGAGGATGAACACAAGTTCCTGCGTGAAGTTGCCCTCCGCACCTGGCAGTATTACGTCCGCTACAGCAACGACCAGAACCACTGGCTCATTCCGGACAACGTGCAAGTCGAACCATATCGGATTGCCGAACGAATCTCGCCGACCAACCTCGGCTTCCTGCTCAACGCCCGCCAGGCAGCAGTAGAGTTTGGCTTCCTCACCGTTTCCGAGTTTCAGATCCTGACGGCCAAGACGCTGAAGACCGTGGACTCACTCCCGAAGTTCATTGGGCATCCGGCAAACTGGTACGACAACCTGACCCTGAAGCCGCTGGAGCCAGTCTTCGTCTCCAGCGTAGACAGTGGCAATCTCGTCGCGTCCTTATGGAGCCTCAAGCAGTGCTGTCTTCAGTACCTTCGCCAGCCGCTGCTTCGTCCCACCGCATGGCAGGGGCTGGAGGATCACTATCACGCTGCCGGGGTCAAGCTGGATCTGCGAACCGTCACACCGCGTCCGGCCACTCCAGAAGATCGCGTGTGGTTGCCGAAACTGCTGGCCGCCTCTCTTCCACCAGTGCCCGCAGCTACTTCTCCCGAGCCTGGTCCGCCTCCCGAGTCTGGCCCCCACCCCGAGCCCGGTCCCAACGTAGACTGGCCCGATGAAATTCACAAGCGAACCGCTGCTCTCCGCGAAGAAGCCGCGCATTTCATGCCATGGAATCTGCCCGAGTTCGAAGCCATCCGGACACTCGGCGCCCAGGTGCTTCCCATGCCGAAGGACCCGCTCATCCCCAGTAAGGCGGAGGCCTGGTACGACGAGTTGGAACGCAACTTACAGGCAGCCGCCCGCCACGGCAGCGTGCCCGACGCACTCCGTTCTTCGATCGATACACTGCGCCGCGAAATTCCCGCTTGTCGCTTGCGGATGACCGAGCTGGTCGAGAAGCTGCAACACATCGCGGACCAGTGCGACACGCTGGTTCGACAGATGAGCTTTGCGGATCTCACCGATAAACGCCGCCGCCTGCTCTCCATCGGCTTCAACGCCACCAAGGGCGAACTCGAATCTTCCTGCTATGACCTGCTGGCTTCGGAAGCTCGTATCGCGACATTTGTAGCAGTTGCGAAAGGCGAAGCTCCGCAGGAGACTTGGTTCCGGCTGGGCCGCGGACACACCGTCTCTGAAGGTGAAGCCGTCCTGGTGTCCTGGACTGGAACCATGTTCGAATACATGATGCCCGTCATCTGGATGAACTCCCAGCCCAACACGCTTCTCGATCGAGCCGTACGCTCCGCCGTGCGCGCCCAGCAGAAGTATGGAACGCGGCACGGAGTTCCCTGGGGCATCTCGGAATCGGCCTTCGCGAAAACCGATCCCGACGGCACCTACCAGTACGCGGCCTTCGGCGTGCCAAGTCTGGGCTTGAATGTCGCGCGCGCCGGTTCCCTGGTCGTCTCCCCTTACTCCAGCTGTCTTGCCTCCATGGTGGATGGGGCCGCCGCCGTGCAGAACCTGAAAGGCATGGCGCGCCGGAAGTGGCTGTCCGACTTCGGCTTCTTCGAATCCGCGGACTTCACCAGCTATCCGGAGAAGAAGCGTTTCAAGTCCCGCAAGTACGATCTGGTCCGATGCTGGATGGCCCACCATCAGGGCATGAGCCTGACGGCGCTATGCAATCTGTTCTTCGACGATCCGTTCCAGCGCTGGTTCCACGCCGAGCCCATGGTCCAGGCCAGCGAGCTGATTTTGCAGGAGCGTCCGCTGCGCGCGCGGCCCCTCACCGAATCGGCGCCGCGTAAAGTGCTATCGTTTACTCGCAACGTCATCAAGGGGCGAACGACAGACCGTATGCGCGCTTCAGCCTGACGGAGCAAGAGGAAGGATCTACAAAATGGACAAAAAATCGAGCAACGCCGCAGTGGGCGTCGTGCTGGTGGGAGTCGGCGCCGGCCTTGCGGCGGCGGGCGTTGCGCTGTTAACGCCGGTCTGCCTTTCCTGGTCGAAAAAACAGTTAACCAACGCCTTCGAGCGCGGCAAAGAAGGGGTGCGCTCCGGATTTGAGACCGTGTCCGGCAAACTGACCGATGTCGCCAACCGCGCCCAGAATCCCTTAAGCGAAGCAGCCAAAGCGGCCAAGCAGGGAACCGCCATCGCGGCCGGCGCCATCGAGAGCGCTGCTCATTACGTCAAGGAACGCATTCAGTAGCAAGCTCACGGCGCGCAGCGTTCCAACTCGATGTAATCGATGATGGCGTGCTCTGCTCCGTCCGGCTTACCCGTAATCTGCAACTGATCCCCATCGCGGAGTGCGACCTTCGCGGTGGTGTGTCTTGTGCTCGCATCCGCAAAGGACCGCCCCCTTGCCACCGGATGATCCGCCCGCCATCGATCTAGTTCCGCTCCGTTCAGAGCAATGGCGAACTCTGAATTCCCGTTCTCGAAATCGAAATACTCCGTTCGCACTTGGTACCAGCCCGCGGGTCCGTGAAACGTCATCGCCGCGCTGCATGTCGCAATCGCACAACTGATCGCCGCTCCCCCGGATGCGTCTTCCCATGGCTTCACCGCCTCCGGCGCATACCCATTGAGCATCATCGATTCCGCTTCAACACGATCCGGATGATTGCCCACACGGCCCTTCGTATCTGCGATTCCCGACTCGCGGAAAAACCAGTTGCATATGGCGTCGCGCCACACCATGGCATATCCAGCCTGATACTCCAGCATCCCCAGCACTGACCGGTATCGTCCCTCGTCCACTTTGTCGCGCAGCCTTGACCACTGCTCCGGATACGCAGCCGCCTCCTCTGCGCCGCTGTAATGCGAATCGTAAATGTGCTGAATCACCGTCTCGCGCGAATGCAGAACATAGCTGTAAAGAACGTGGTGCATAAACAGCAGCAGGCTATCGGGACAACTCGCAAGCGATTCGTACATCTGCGCTATCGCCGCCGGATACTGCGCAACGAAGCCGGTCCCGGTTGCCACACTTCGGTCCATGCCAATCCCCTGAGAATCCGCGCGATGCCACTGACCCCAGCCATTGCGCTCCGACGATTCAATTCCAGGACCATAATGACTGCCTGTGATATCCGTCAGTCCTCCAACACCAAGCGGCCCGCTATAGCGTTCATACACCCGCCACGATTGCAAAAGAAGATCAACGATCGTCTGAACAACCTGCGCATCATCGCCGAATGTCAGCCGCGTCCATTCCTCTGTCACCTGCCTCGTCGAACTGTCGGTATTCCACGCGAGCCTGCCGAACGCATACAAGTTCGCCATCGCCAGATCGCTGCCCATCCAGTTCGCATCTCGTCCCACATCGGCCACTCCTACGAAGCCGCCAGTCGCCCGTCCGAAGGTCCTGCCCGACACAATCGCCTTCACCGCAGTCGAACCATCGGCGGCATGCAGATCGAAGTCGGTGGTCTGTTTCCACATCGGCAACAAGTAACAGAGTTGACGCTGCTGCCCGGTGTATTCCTGCGTGATCTGCAGTTCCAGTGCCTGATTCGTCTTGCGAAGCCCAGCGATCAAAGGAGACACCGGCTCCCGCACCTGGAAATCGATCGGTCCGTTCTTCACCTGAATGACCACGTTGTCGCGAAACTGCCCATCCAGCTTTGCGAAATTGTCGTAAGCGGCACGAGCGCGGTCATTCTTTGAATCGCGCCAGTCCATGTGGTGGTTGTAGACAAACGCGCGGTAAACAAGAATGCCCCCATGCGGCTGTAAGGCGTCTGCAATCGCATTCGCGGCCTCCGCGTGCGTTCTTCCGTACAGCGAAGGCCCGGCTCTACCCTCCGAATCTGCCTTCATGAGAAAGCCCGCCAAATCGGGAATGGCCGCATAAACTTGATCGACCTTCGCCTTCCACCACTGCATTACACGCCGGTCGGAGGGATCGAACGTCTCAAGCCGGCCCACCGCTTTGGGACTGCTGAAATCCACCGCCAGCGAGATACGAATGCCGTACCTGCGAAACACCTCAGCAATCCGCGCCACCTGGTGAATGAAGTCCGCTTCCAGAATGCGCGGATCTGTATTGACGTTGTTGATGGTGCAGCCATTGATTCCAATTGAGGCCAGCAGTCGCGCATACTCCGCGGCTCGGGTAAGATCTTCCACCACGGCATCCTTCTCGAAAAAGATGGAACGCCCTCCATAACCGCGCTCCACTGTGCCGTCCAGGTTGTCCCATTCATTTGTCCAACGAATCGGAGCATAGGGGGATTGCGTCTCGTCTAGCGAGTCGATCGGTGCGTGGAGAGCGATCTTCCGCATCAGTTCGAATGCCCCGTAAAGCACGCCTCGATCGTTTGAACCACTAATCAACAGAACGCCGTGCTGACCGTGCGCAATGCTCTTCAGCAGATACGCATCCGCCCGAAGATTGTCTGATATGTCAATCCCGGGTAGCAACTTGTGCGCGTCAGAAACGGTAGCAATTAAAATGGCGGATTCCCCCGGTAGCCTGCTGGCAATCCGCTCTTTTCTCCCCAACATCTGGTCGAATCCGCGAACAACTTCATCGCGCGCCGCTCCTATTACCGCGGAATCGCCGATTGCCACAACGGTCGCCGGAAGGCCAGCATATCTTGACATCGTGCCCGGGTCCCGGATGGTCGAATATCGTAGCCATCCCGCCTCGCCGGTTTCCGCCCTCACTGCGGGAGCCGCGACAACCGAAAGCAGAAGCGAGATGACGGCCCATCGACCTACGGCATCCGCAAGAAGCGCCATGGACGCGACAATATCACCTGCTGCCGATACTATCCTCTGGAGCGCAAAGGGCGCCGCTGCGCGCCACCACTCGGCAAAGAAACGCGCTAATTCTTCGGGTAGTGCGCTCGACACCGCGACCGTTTTGCGCGCGTTCCTCAATAGCTCTCATCGCCAGCGTCCTGTTGCTGCTCCAGGCGGTATAGATATTCCCGCCGTACACGCCCAGCCGGAGCAGAGTAAACATCACCGCGAAATCGAGACACAGTTGTGCGCCCGCCAGATGCTTGCTTAAATCCCGCACACCCTCCCCCAGAATGCTGATCACAATCTGTGTTGGCACTGCCAGCACCAAAAAGAAAAGCACTGCTCTGGCGTTCATACTCAGTGCGCCGGGAAGAAACACAACCGCCGCCGCCAGCAATAGAAACAGCCACCACAAGCGCGTCACGATTTGTTCCCTCACATCGGACGCATGAATCAAAGTCCAACCCGATCGAAAGCTAACCCCGTTACTCGGACGAATGTATCTAGACCCCGGTCCCAGCTGAAAGTAATGGACCGTGAAATGATCGGGAAGAGCCCATGCGGCCAAGCGAAAAATCAGCGTGGGGTATTTCAGATAAGGCCGCAGCAGATCTCTAGCCGAAAACTGAAAACGCTGGTCGCAACTCTTCGGCCCCTGGCTAATGTCGGTTGAACGCGAGCCCGCCATCTTCCATCCCCACGCATCCACCCCCACGCACTCCAGATCTTTCTCCCGCACCCCCAACGCCCTCAGCTGATCAGCCGACAGTAACTTGTATGCCCCGAAGTACAGCGCATGATAACGATTCAGGTTCGTTGTGCTGGACATTCCGAGGGGCAGGCAGCTGATCACTTGAACCGCCATCAGTCCAGCCACGGCGATCCAGTCCGGCCTTCGCCTCTGCCGTCGCTCGGCCACTATTAGAATGACCAGATACATGCACGGGAGATAGAAGAACTGCGGCTTCGAAGCGCAGGCCAGCAGCAGTCCCGCGATGATCAAAACATTTCGCGGTGTCCGATTCGGTTCAAAAACGCCGCCTACGAATATCGCCATTCCCACAACGAACGCGTGCTCGAAATAGAAAGAGTTGATGAACTCGATGTTGTGCGCGTAGAAAAACGCAAGCGCCATCAAAGTAAACACGACATACCGCCACCACGCGGCGAGTGACTCGCGAACTTGGTAATGGATCGCAATCCGGTAGCAACAGATAAGAATGATCGCCTTCGCTGCCAGCGCCCCCAGAAACAGATCGAAGTGAATCGTCACCAGCCTCTCGATATAACTCATTCCCCAGAAGTAAACCGAAGCGGCGTTATGCTCCAGCAGCGGACTGTGCGCATCTCGCAGATAGGGCCAGAGAAATGCCGGATGTCCGTACCCGTCGTAAGGGACAACATCGATCGGAGCGCCAAGCATGAACCCGATAGTTCTTGCAAAATCTCCCTGGTTCATGACAGCAACGTTGTGCGAAAAGTCCAGCAGAAGAACACTCAACGTGATCGCGAACAGAGAAAATGCTTTAGACTTCAACGCTGTCATTCCACTCAGGCTCACGGTAGTGTACCAGCCACCGCTCCACGAATCCCTTACTCCCAACGCCAGCGAATGCCAAAGCGGGGCAACTCCGTCTCACAACTCGACGCCGCTATCGGGTCGATCGTAACAACGACGCCGTCTTCACCGCGATACACCGTCTTTAAGCCCTGCCGTGCCATGAACTCTCCGTCGTCAGGTGAGTAGAGTACATATGCTTTCTTGCCCACCGGGTACGGGGAGTCCGAATTCCCTTAAAACTGCACAAAACCCTCATGTCTCGAAATCGTACAGTAGAAATTCAGACTGGCGTCGTATCCCAGTTCACAGGCGCTTCTTTGACCCCGCAAGTGTGGTTGTAAT
>CBAAAA010000145.1:9093-9812 GCA_964658695.1 uncultured Solirubrobacteraceae bacterium
AGTGTTCCTCATATCAGAATCGAACCGCCACTCCTTGAAGTAAGTCAATCGGAGACAGAGTAAATAGTAACCGGCCAGGATCGCCACGGCAGCGGTCAGACAAGTGCGCGATATCTCACCGGTTCTCGAAGGAAGCGGGATTGCCGCCAGAACACCCACCAGCAGAGTAACCAGCACAACCAGATAAATGGCGGTCCTGTCCTTCGGCAGCAGCAGGTGCAGCCATTGAAATCCCGTCCAATGCATTGCTAACGTCGGCACGAGAGTAGCGCTAAGCACCGCTGCCAAGCGAAACAGCCCTTTGGACTCGGTCCCGGAGTTACGGACCCGATCTGCCGCCATAGCAAAAACACGCCAGCCAATCGTCACGACTAATAACGGTAGAACGAATCGGGACAAACGAACTACCCATATATAAAGCAGCGGATTGATCAGAAATTCATTCGGTCTGTAAAGCGAGGCATCGATTAAGCTGCGGAACGTGTCTTTCAGAGACTTTGCGCCGTACACGAGATTTTCCCTTGAAAAAGTCAGAACCGTCGAGCCTGCAATTGCCGCCGCAACCAGGAGACCTGGGAACACGCATGCAAGGGCCAATTTGCTGTATACCCAAAATCGCAGCGCGCCCGGGGCAGGCTTCGAGTAAATGCTGGTACACGCCCAGAGGAAAAGCATGATCATCAGGGAAATGTCCACCAGGCCGAATGAAAAGTTACTCG
>CBAAAA010000146.1:0-9752 GCA_964658695.1 uncultured Solirubrobacteraceae bacterium
GAATGTGAGATCCAGCAGTTTGCGCTGGCGTTCGGTCAATTGCATAGCAACTAGTTGGCCGGGGGCAAGCCGGAACTGAAACCTCCGTCTACGCTCACTGCCGCTCCCGTCATAAAGGATGCTTCGTCACTGGCAAGAAACACTGCCACTCGCGCAACTTCCTGCGGGGTACCGATTCTCCCGAGCGCGTGAAGTTTACCGGCCTGCCGTCGTGCCAGATCCGGATCGGGTTGGGCCAGGAAATAGCCTTCCGCCAGGCCGGCATCGATGTAACCCGGGCAAATGGCGTTGACGCGAATTCCTTCATGCCCGTGATCAATGGCGAGCGCCTTTGTGAAGCCTAAAATCGCGGCTTTCGTCGCGCAATACCCCGCACACATTGGTTCAACGAAAGTGGCGTTTACCGAAGACATGTTGATGATGACGCCGCGCGTCGCACGCAGGGACGGGAGAAAGTATTTTGAACAAAGGAAGACGCCGCCCAAGTTCACCGAGAGCTGCCGGTTCCACTCGCTGAAGGAGGTGTCTTCGATGAATTTGTTTACCTGCACACCGGCGTTATTCATCAAAACGTGGACCGCCCCGTAACGACTGAGCGTTTCAGTAACCAGCTGTTCGACAGAATCTGGATCAGCTACGTCGACGCGGAGTGGCAGAGCAATACCCCTGGCTTGCGCAATCATGGCAGCCGTTTCGGACGCGGACTGTTCATTGATATCGGCCGCAACGACTCTGGCCCCTTCCGCGCCGAAAGCGAGGGCGATCGCTCGCCCGATACCCGCGCCCGCACCTGTCACTACGCACACTCTATTCTCTAGGCGCATTCCACCCCTGATTTCCTGGCTTCAGCCATTAGAAGAACAGTCTCAGCCCGAATTGCATACGGCGATTGTCAACTGATGTCGAGAATATCTGGCCTTCGCTGGGGTCCCCGACGACCGCGTCAGGCGCGGCAAAGTTCGGATGATTAAAAGTGTTAAAAGCATCGGCACGGAATTGCATGTTGACCCTCTCGGTTAACCTGAACGTCTTGAACAGAGACGAATCGAGCTGCTGGAGGCCATCAGTATGCAGAGGATTGATACCGGAATTTCCATAACTATCGACCGTCAGATCGTCAGTGAAACAGGAGGGATCGAACCAGAGATTCACCGTGGGGTTTGAAATCGATCCATTGCAGGTGCGGTTCGGACGATTGCCTTGCCCGTTGTTCAGCAGGCTGACTGATGAGGTCACATCGAATCGCAAGCCGCTACGGACGGTGACCAGACCCGAATATTCCCAGCCTCCAAGCAAAGCGTCAACCGCGCGATTGCTGCTGCCCAGAAAACGCTTCCCGTGCCCGACCGGCAGTTCGTAGGAAAACTGGGCCGTGAAGGTGTGCGCGATGTCTTGTTGAGTGGGTCCGTAGTACTGATTGATATTCGATTGGTCGATATTATTGCCGTTGGCGAAGTTTCGACCGTGAGCGTAGCTGGCACTGAGAGTGAAGCCATGCTTTAGTTGAGCCACAACGCGAGCCGTCAGAGCATCGTACCAACTGCCGGCGGCAGAGTATTGGATCGGAATATCCCCGAGCTGCGGATATTCCTGAGCCAACGGCCGCGCTGTGTTGTAATCGACGCCGGGGAGCTGGGGCAGCGCCTGGTTGATATTGGTGGTGTGGTTATTGTGCAGGCCGCGCACTCGCAAGTAACCAACGTCCACTAACAAACCGCTCATTAATTCACGTTGTAAGTTGACCGATGTTTGCTGAACCTCCTGGCTTTTCCAGTTGGCAGCGGTTCCCCTGATGACAGCATTCGAAGGAATGATCAGGTTACCGGACGGACCATATTCGGCAGAGGCCAAGGGAATGCCAGCTCGGGAGAGAATCAGATCCGGTGTTTGATTATTGGCCGAGAGCAGTTGCTGCTTGGCATAGTTTGGATAATCCAGGCCGAGAATGGTCAACGGGCCTGACCAGTAGGCCTGCCAATACGAAATACCGAAGCCGGCGCGCAGACTCGTTTTCCCGTGATCGGGAGACCAAGCCCCGCCGACACGTGGCCCCACATCGCCCTTATCCAGGTTCAGTCCAGGGCTTCGATCGTTGGGACTCGCAACCACGAGTTGATTTGTCGCGGTGTCCCAGTTGGATTCGCGGTTGTACCGTTCTATCGGTCGGGTTGTCAGCTCATAGCGAAATCCGATATTCAGGGTGAGAGAAGGCAGAACTTTGAAGTCATCTTGCGCATACATGGCGTTTTGCCAGTACGTTTGATAAGGCCAGCCATCTACGAACCGTGCGCGGGCGCTGCTGGTCATTGTTCCGAGCAGGAAGCTGGGATAAGCGAATGGCGGTGCGACGCCATTGTAAGAGGTCATGGCCGGATCGAAGGAAAGGGATCCGCGAGGATCGTCACCGCCGATCGTATCCGCAGACGTATCTTCAATATGGTTAACGTTAGCGCCAACCTTGAACGTATGCTTTCCTCTGACGAACGTGAAGTTGTCAGTTAGCGCGATGGTGTTACTGATGATGAACGCAACCCAGTCTGGCTGGCCAAAGTTGGAGATCGGAGACAAAGCAGAGATCTCAAAGATTCCCTGGGTGATCGGATCTCCCAGATTGCCGTTCGGAATCCCATAAGAGTTGTTCCAATCCTTGTCCATGGAGTTGATGCCCGTGTTTACGTGCGTTCTGTTGTATCCCACCCGCGCTTCGTTCGCAGCCGTTGCGCTTAACGTGGTGAGCGATGTCAGCTGCATGTTCTGGTTCACACTGTGGGAGTTCGCGTTACCGTCCTGGAAAAACTGGTTGATATTTGTGGAGTTGCCATTCGTTGAATCAAGGATGGAATACCGAAAGAACAGCCGCTGTTTATCACTGAGATTGTAGTCGGCCCGGCCATCAGCCTGGTGAGCATCCTGGGTGTTCTGATAAAGATAGTACAGATTATTCGTGAGACCGGGAAGGTTAGCAACGCCGAAGACGTGATCGGCGTTCATTTTTGCGGCGGCCGGATCAAACATGCTCGCCGGGATAATGTTACCAGGGAAAGGTGCAGCGGATACCACATTTCCGTTCTGATCAAAGATCTTGGAATATGGGTTATACAACTGGCTGTAAGTTGCGGTGGTTGTTCCGGCGGGAGCCGCCAGCGAGTATAATTCCGAGAAGTCGCCGTTGTACATTTTTTGTGTAGGCGCGCTTGTGTATTGGTAGGTGCTGGTCCGGAAAAGCGTTCCCTGATAGTCAGCAAAAAAGAAAAGCTTGTTCTTTCGAATCGGACCACCGATTGCACCGCCAAACTGATTTCTTCGGAACGGCGTTGACTGCGTTGCGAAGTAGTTGTTAGCGTCGGTCGCGTTGTTCCGGAGATACTCAAAACCGCTGCCATGAAATTCATTGCTGCCGGATTTAGTGACGACGTTTATCACGGTACTGCCGGAGAATCCATATTCCGCGTCGTACTTTCCCGCGAAAACTTGCACCTCCTCCACCCCTTCGATCGGCGGCACGACGCCAATGTAGGCGTTCTGCGGCTCACGATTGTATATGCCTTCGACATAAACGCCGTTGGCATTCGCATCTACGCCGCCGACAGAGCTTAACTGCGGACGTGTAAGGCCGACTGCGGAGCCATCTTCACCACCGTTGCTGCCGTAGTTTCCACTACCGGCCCCATTATTTGCGCCGGGAAGCAGATTCATCTGATACAGCGGATTTCGATCGATATTCGGAAGCTGATCAAGTGCTTTGTAGCTGAAGGTCTGAGTGAGTTCCGCACTTTCGGTATTTACGGCGACGGGGTGCGCCTGGACTTCAGTTGACTGTTTGACTTCTCCGATCTGCATCTTGACGTCGAGGCGTACGCTATCACCTGCCGCTACGTTAATCCCGTCTTCCTTGCTTCGACGGAATCCCTGCGTCTCGAATTCAACGCTGTAAATACCTGGGATAAGGAAGTTGATCAGATAGTCGCCGTTGTTTTGAGTTTTGGAGACGCTGGTGACACCGGTCTCCTGGTTGGTGGCGTGAATGGTGACGTTGGCAACAGTGGCGCCAGATGCGTCAGTAACAATTCCGGTGATCTTGCCGGTGTTGATCTGCGCGCTCGCGAATGGGGCGGCAGATAGGAAAAGGGCAATGAGAGCGAACTTGGCTCGGAAAGAACGTGAGAAGCAATCCGCCATAGGGGACTCCTTGCACCTGTTAGATAGTTTTCAAACATCATACGTTTATCGGCAAGTGGCGTCAAGCGCCTTTTTGGCGGGAGTACCAGTCAGGTGTAATTCAGTGCAGATCCGCGAGGGCGTTCCGGGAGTCTTCGAGTGTTCGTCGCATGAGGCGGCGGACTGCCTGACGAGCGCCGATCGGGTTGCGGCCCTTAATCTCCATAAATATGTTGCGATGCATCTCGAGTCGCGTGCTGAAACTATCGCTCACTTTGATCTGCTGGAGAAAGACGGACATGATGGGGTCGAGGACCATCTCAAGATAGGAGTTGTGAGCGGCGCGCATCACGGCGCGATGGAAACGCAAATCGGCATCAATGGTGTGACTGAGGTCGCCTTCCACCGCCATGCCTCGCAGCGCCTCTTCAATTTCGGCCAGGTTCTCGTCTGTGGCCCTCACGGCCGCCAAAGTGGCGCTGGTTTCCTCCAGGACTTGACGTAATTCGAGCATGGATTCCATGTCGGCGATGGTGGGTATGGGCTGATCACGAAACAAAAGCAGCAGCGATTCTTTCACGCGATCCGGCCTCGGCGTCACTGTGAGTGTTCCGCGACCAGCCCGAACCTCGACGACGCCACGATCTTCCAGGATCTTCATGGCCTCTCGAATCACAATCCGGCTCACCTGAAACCGTTCGGCTAGATCGGTTTCTTTGGGGAGTCGTGAGCCGGGCGTCGCATATTCGTCCGCGATCAGGCGCTGCAACTCCTGCAACACCTGGGCGCTGAGACGGCCGTTCCGGAAAGTGCGTTTTTGCATTTTGGACACCTCAATCTTATGGCTTCAATAAGAATGAGCGACCCAGAAAAAATCTGGGCGAGGGGCAAAGAAGCTTGACGGACTTCAATCAAGAACATATGATGTTTACACCTCAAGAATAACCTATGATCTGGCGCTGGTTGCTCGTCTTCTCGGCTTCCGCTTCTCTGATCGCGCAGAGTCCACTTTACGTAAATGCGCAACTTCCGTATCATCGACCGGCTCTGGATTCGCAGGGGAAATTGTTGGCCTGGTATGAGCCGGAGAAGAACCTGGGTTATGACCGTGTCCTGCGGTTGGGCTGGGATTTCATAGAGCACAAAGTGCCTTTGGATACGCGGACTAAGACCGGGCTGAAGATCTACCTGATCAACTCCGTGTTTGACGAAAACAGCTTGCAAGGCGTGTACTGGCAGCACAATCCCGCCATGGTGTATGCGGCTTTCGTGGACGGGCTGGTTGGATGGTACGCGTATTCGGGCGATCGGGAGGCGATATCCGCGGTCCGGGGAATGCTCGATTACCAGCTTGCCCATGGAACTACGCCATCGGACTGGAACTGGGCATCAGTGCCGTTTGCCACCGCGTGTGACGATCAGGCAGACTACGGGCACTGCATTCAGAATCTTCCGGCAGATTTCTACGGCGGAATTGAAACCGATAAAGTGAGTCAGCTCGGAATGGGATACGCGCTCTTTTATGAACTGATGGGCGAGCGCAAGTATCTGGACGCCGCGGTGCATTGCGCCGATGCTCTCGCCAAGCATGTAAGGTCCGGCGATGCGGAGCGTACACCTTGGCCGTTTCGAGTCGATGCAAGGACGGGAGTCACGCTGGCGCAGGAAGAGTATGGCGGAGACGTGGCTTCCTCCGCTCGTTTATTCGATGAGCTGATTCGCATTCATGCCGGCGATACAGCTGCGTACAGTGCGGCGCGCCACGCTGCGTGGGACTGGGTCTTGAAGTACCCACTCGATCGCGGAAGCAAAGCCTGGGACAGATGGTCGGGCTTCTTTGAAGATGTTGCACACGGAACGGATAACGTAAATCAATTCCTTCCGGATCTGACTGCTTATTACGTCTTGAGCAGGGAGGATCCGGCCATGGTCGATCCGGAGTGGGTCAGCCATGTCGGCCATCTGATTGACTGGGTCAGATTGCGGTTTGGGAAGGGTCCGTTTTTCGGCGCGTGGGCGATTGACGAACAGGGCACGCCGGACGGACGGGGTTGTTGTTCACGCGCAGGACAGGGGAGCCACGGCGGACGATGGGCAGCGATCAATGCCCTTTATGCCGAGCGCACCGGGGATGGGCAGGCTCGTGAGGACGCGTACCGGTCGATGAATTACGCCACTTATTTCGCCGCTTCGGACGGTCGCATTGCCTGTTGCGGCGCGGACTTTCATCAGCCCTATTGGTTCAGCGATGGATATGCCGATTATCTGCGGCACTTTAGCTGGACCATGGGAGCGCTCCCGGAGTTGGCCCCAATCGCCGAAAATCATATCCTGCGGTCCACATCGGTGATTCAAAAAGTACACTACGACGCGAACCAAGTCAGCTACAAAACGTTTGATGCAGCCGCCGCCTCGGTGCTTCGCCTGCGCTTCAAACCGCTCAAGATAACGGCGGGTGCAACGTCACTGAAGCAACGTGGCGATTTGAAGGACGCTGGTTTCACAGTAGATGCAACTGATCATGGAGACTACATCGTTCGCATACGGCACGAGGGCGCGAACGAGGTGATGGTCGAAGGCAGATGATCGAAGAGAAATGAGCGATATAGAGGCTATTTGGCTGGGGAACGATGCGCTTGCGGTGAGTGTATTGCCCGGCGTGGGTGCTCAGATTTTCAATCTGGTGAAGCGACGAAGCGGCTTCAATTTCTTCTGCCACAATCCACGCATCTTGCCGCGGAGTTATCCGATCGATGCGAATTTCGACAATTACTTTTGCCGGGGGGCGACGGGTTCCCGACGTGTGAACCCGGCCTACATAACGGAGAGCAGTATCCAAACCTGGGAAGACTGCGGTCGCTCCAGTGGATCTGTGTCCACATAACTGTGGTCGTGGCTCAGTTTACGGAGGGTGCCGGGGTTACTATCTGGCGGTGGTTGAGCCTTGGACGGGTTATCCGGTGACATTGTCGGAGGCAGTTGCGAAAGGCACCCAGCGGATTATCCAGCCCGGAGGGCAACAGCTTTTTAGGACTCGAGTTACCCCATGGTCGTGTCCGACAACACTTAACCGCTTACTTCAGTGAGTGGATTCATCCAGTCATGAAGCCGTTTATATCGTTCAGGAAGTTGCTGGATGGTTTCGGCGTTGTTCCTATTGGTGCGGCAGCATTGTGAGATCATGTCCACGATTACTCCCGACGGGAAGGCCCATATGTCCTGACGCGGGAGGGAAGCTACTTCCCTGCCCCGTTTCCGAGGACCCGGGTTATTCGTACAACCGGTCTGTCCACGATATCTGCTAAGGCTTGGAAGATGCTGCATGAACGCGAGGTTTGTGCGTCGGTACTGAAGTAGTAGCCAATGTGGCGCGCTCCGCCGGAGCCGTTCCTGTCCAACGAGAGCGAAGACAATCGTAAGATGTGCAGTGTACTTCTGTTTATGGATCGTTTTGGGTTTAAGTTAGAAGAGTTCGATGGTGCGCGGACTCAACTGCTGTAAGCGGCTTTTTCGGACGACAGGGACAATTCACCTTGCTACGGTTTCTGGGCACTGCCTCATTGATTGCATTTGTCAGTTGGTCAGTCGCGCTATGGGCGCAGACTACTCCGGCCGCTAAGACACGGCCGGCGCGTCCGACGCCGCCCACTCGCGATCCAAACACGCCAGGGTATGTGAAGGCGAAACAACTACCTGACGGTACCAATGCGCCTGCAAATGTGGACGGGAACTTCATCCTTGGCCCAACGCACACTCCCGCGCCTGAGATGGCAGCACGGCCCGGGATTCCGCAAGGAACGGTGATTGAATTCACACTGAATTCCGCCGGCAGCAAGATGTATCCAGGCATCGCGCGGGAACCACATACGTTTGGGACAACAGACCCGGCAAATCCCGCCAAACTGATCGTCACAACGAGTCATCCGGCTCCCTACACAAGGCGGGTGACAGTTTACGTGCCGAAGCAGTATGTAGCCGGCACGCCCGCACCCTTCATTGTGGGAGCGGATGGTCCTGACCGAGCCTTGTTTACAGCCCTTGATGCTCTGATCGCACAACACCGGGCGCCAGTGATGGTTGGAATCTCGATCAGCAATGGCACTGGCGATGCACAGGGGAGTGAACGTGGCCTGGAGTACGACACGATGTCGGGCCGGTATGCGGAGTTTGTCGAAAGCGAAGTACTGCCGCTCGTGGAAAAGAACGCCAATGTGAGACTTACAAAGGATCCGGAAGGTCGGGCCACGATGGGCGGCAGTTCCGGCGGTTCGTGCGCCTTGATCATGGCCTGGTATCACCCGGAGCTTTATCATCGGGTTCTTACTTACTCGGGTACCTACGTGAACCAACAATGGCCTTGGAATCCGGAGAGCCCGCATGGCGCCTGGGAGTTCCATGAACATCTGATTCCGGAGAGTCCTGCAAAGCCGTTGCGGATCTGGATGGAAGTAGGCGACCGGGATCTTTTCAATCCGAATATCATGCAGGACAATATGCACGACTGGGTTGTCGCGAATGAGGAGATGGCGAAGGTGCTGGCCGCCAGGGGTTATCACTATCAATTTGTCTTTGCGCGCAATGCGGGGCACACAGATCGATCCGTGAAGGAACAAACCCTTCCCGAGGCACTGGAGTATGTGTGGCGGGGATACCCGATCGCACAATCATCGAGTCAATAGTTTGAAAAGCGGAAATGCTGACAGAGAGCGAATAAGTGTGTTAGCGTGATCCGCAGAGGGACGCATGTCATCATCCAGACGTGATTTTTTAAAAGTGGGCCTTGTCGCCACTGCGCTGCCCGCCATTGCAGGCGCCGATGTTCCCAAGAAGGCCTCTGCGACCGACTGGGTCACACTCGGGAAGTCCAATGTTCAGGTGACACGCCTGGCGCTTGGAACCGGCACACACTCCGGGGCGCAACAGCGCCACATGGGGCAGGAGGAGTTTACGCGGCTGGTGCGCTACGCGTACGACAATGGCATTCGGTTCTTTGAAACTGCGGATGCGTATCACGGCATGCCGGAGATGCTGGCGATCGCGTTGAAGGGAATTCCGCGCGATTCATACCGGCTGATGACTAAGTACGATGTGCACCACTCGGAGGATCCAATGGTCGCGGTTCACCGCTTGAATGCGGCATTAGGGACTGAGTATGTGGATATCATGCTTCTTCATTGCCTGCGAAGCCCGAACTGGCCGGATGAAACGAAGCACTTACAGGATGCGTTTCAGGAGGCGAAGGCAAAGAAGTTGATGCTGGCGCACGGGGCATCGGTACATGGGAAACAGGCCCTGGCAGAGTTTCCAGGCCATCCGTTCATGGATGTGGCCATGATTCGAATGAACCATAACGGCACGCGGATGGATACTCCTTCACTCCAGGACGTTGACGACCGGGGCGATGTACCGTATGTGGTCGATCACATGCAGCGCACCAAAGCCGGAGGCGCCGGAATCATCAGCATGAAACTGGTCGGCGAGGGTCAGTTTAAGAATCCGGACGATCGTCAGGCTGCGGTGAACTACGCGTTCCGCAAAGCGGGAGTGGACTGTGTGACGATCGGATTCGGCAGCACAAGCGAGATTGACGAAGC
>CBAAAA010000147.1:0-9741 GCA_964658695.1 uncultured Solirubrobacteraceae bacterium
CAAGGCGGAAGGTATCGCCGTAGAGGGCTTGGAGACGGGTGCGGAGGTTGGCGATTCCGGTGCCTGCGTCGTCGCTGGATGCGGCGGCTTCGACAGCCGTGCGCAGCCGGGGACCGTCGTTGTAAACGCTGAGCATGAGTGTGTTGCGGGAGCGGGAGGCGGCGATACGAATGGCTCCTCCGAGGGCACGCTGCGAGATGCCGTGTTTAAAGGCGTTTTCAACGACAGGCTGGAGCGTGAAGCGGGGCACCTGGGCCTCGAGGAGATCGTCGGGGACGAGGACGGAGAGTTGCAGGCGGTCTGCGAAACGCACTTTCTGGATGTCGAGATATTTTTGGACGAAGGCCATTTCGCTGGCTAACGAGACCCTTTGTTTGCCGGAGTCCCGCAGGGCTTCGCGCAGGAACTCGCTTAGACCGGCGAGCATATTGACGGCGTCGTCATTCCGGTTCTGGCGGACGAGTCCGGCGATGGAGTTGAGGGTGTTGAAGAGGAAATGTGGCTCGATCTGACGCTGCAGGGCGTTGAGCTGCGCCTTGGAGAGCTGTTCGTTGAGCTGTGCGGTTTCGATTTGCTGGCGGGCGAGGTGGCGTGAGGAGTCGAGCATCTGAGTGCAGGCCAGGATGGCGGCGTAGAGCAGGAGAAAAAGCAGGAGGGCGCTGTCGAAGTATCTGACGACAAGAGGGAGAAAGGCGGGCAGCGGGCCTGATTCAGCGAAGGGGTTGAAGAACAGATCGAAGGCCACGGTGGAGAGGGATGCGACGAGACCGATGAGGAGGCAGGCCGCGAGGTGAATGAGGGAACCCCAGGATGGCTTGAGGCGTGTTTGCGGATAACGGCGGCCTAAGAGCGCGATGAGCGGCGTTGCGAAGGCCCATGGAACCCAGGAAAGAATGAGCCCGAAGAAAAGTTTCGTCCAGGCATGGTGCATGCCTTCGGCGCGCATAGAGACGACAGTGCGCGTGGCGTCGAAGATCGCGATGACGGACCAGATGGCGGCGATTCGAAGCCAGCCGATTCGATAGGTGCGGTTGGGCGAGGCATCCACAATGCAATCTTATGCGGAAACAACTGCGAGACGAGCGGGGATGCAGTGAAGTGCGGGAGGCGTGCAGGGACTGGCATGGCTTTTCAGTCCTTGCGGGATGATACTGGCGACATGGTTATGAAAATGAATATGAAAGCTGTCTGTTTGTTCTTCGGAGTAGTGGCGCTAGGGCTGGCGGGGGCAGCGGATTCGCAGTATACGAGCGACGGCCAGTTGAAGTTTCCGGAGCATTACAGAGAGTGGGTGTATTTGAGTACGGGATTTGACATGAGTTATACGGCCGGTGAGAAACCAGACCATCACATGTTCGACAACGTGTTCGTGGACCCGGAGGCGTACCGGGCTTTCCTGGCGACAGGCAGCTGGCCGGATCACACGATGATGGTGCTGGAGCAGCGCGGGGCGGAAGGGCGCGGTTCGATCAATCAGGGAGGTAACTATCAGAGTAGCGACGTGATGGCAATCGAGGTGCATGTGCGGGACAGCGCGCGATTCGAAGGCAAATGGGCATTCTTTGGGTTCAACGGCGGGAAGACAGCGAAGATGATTCCCAAAGCGGTGAACTGTTACTCCTGTCATGCGGAACACGGCACGGTAGACACGACGTTTGTGCAGTTCTATCCCACGTTGAAGCCGGTGGCGAAGAGCAAGGGCACGTATTCGTCCGGAGATGCCGCGGGGAAGTAATCGGGTTTGCTGGAATGGAGGGATGGCTCGTTCTCATCTGCAAGCGATTCCTGCGATGTGTCTGATGATTGTGCTGACGGCTTGCTCCGGCGCTGCGCAACGCGGCATTGCCGATAAGCGGACCGATTTCAAGAAATTTCTTCCGATGGAGAAGGCTCCGGCGGAGTACGGGTTGCGACCGGTACGGCCGTATTTCCAGCGGGCCAATCGCGCGGAGATTTTACGGGCGATCGAGGCGGCGTGCGCGGGTGGAGGGAAGGAAGGAAAATCGGAGTACAATCCGCCGACGGAAGCGGGATATTACGTGAACTGCAATCCGCGAAACCGGCAACTGTTGAATGGTTATGTGCCGTTGAATGCGAAGCGCCGACCGCATGAGTAGCAGTAGATAATTAACGGAGACAATGCAGCTCCTTTCGAGAAGAACCTTCCTCACTAGAACGACAGCAGCGGCCTGCGCCGTTGCAGCTGGAGCTTCACGCCTGCTGGATGCGGACCCGCTGGGGATGCCGATCGGGTGTCAAACGTACCCGGTGCGCAAGAGTATTGCGAAGGATTTTCGGGGCACGGTGAAGCAGTTGGCGGCGGCCGGATTCACGAGTATTGAGTTGTGCTCGCCAGTGGGCTATGCGGATTCCGGGTTTGCTCCGGTCGGGAAGTATAAGCCGGCAGAGTTGAAGCGCTTACTGGGAGATCTTGGGGTGACGTGCGTCAGTTCGCATTTTGATCTTGGGGAATTACAGAAGGATGCGGGCGGACGGATCGAGTGGGCGAAAGAAGTCGGGATGACGCAGATGATGGCGCCGAGTTTGGATGGTCCGAAAAATCCGACGATGGACGATGTGAAGCGGGCGGCGGACGAGTATAACAAGATTGCGGCGCAGGCTGCGGCGGCAGGGATTCAGCAGGGGCTGCACAACGAAGGCTTTGAGGTTTCAAAGGTGGATGGGAAGCGCACTTACGATTTGCTGTTCGGGCTGCTGGATCCAAAGCTGGTGAAGTTCCAGTTCCAGGTTTCTGAGATTGCGGATGGGTTCGACGCGGCGGAGTATTTCACGAAGTATCCGGGGCGGTTTGTGTCGATGCACGTCCAGGGCTGGGATGCGAAGGCGAAGAAGATTGTCGCAGTGGGGGATGGGACTCTCGACTGGCACAAGATTTTCGCGGCGGCGAAGACGGGCGGGATCCAGAATTATTTCGTCGAGATGGATTTGCCTTTGATGAAGCGCAGTGTGCCGTATCTGCATTCGCTGCAGGTTTGAGGAGCGGGTTTGGTTGCGGGTCAAGGGAGCCGCGGCTGCACGGTGATCTTGACAGGTTCCTTTGACGGAAGCGGAAAGGTGATGGCTTGTCCGGCGGTCAGGTAGGGACGGATGACGGCGGGGTCTTTGTAGAGGAGGCCGCGTCCGTCGTCGTCGATGGCTAGCAGGGTGTATTTGCCTGGGGCGATGGCGGGCAGAGTGAAGGAACCGTCGCTGTCGGTTTGATCGCGGCGGAAGAGCAGGCCACGGTTGAGGTCAGAGGGAACGAGCAGGACCATGGCTCCGGGTGTGGGTTTGTCGTCGCGCAACGCGAAGCCATCCAGTTTTGAGAGCATCGCGGCGGGAGCAAGCGTGATGGCGAGGGTGGGCGATGAGCCTTCCAGGAGTTCGATCTTATCGCCACTGATGCGGGCTCCTTTGGCTGCTATGGATTTGATGAAGTAGTCGGCGCTGTTGAGTCGAATGGAATGCCAGCCGGGCAATGGGCTGGAATCCGTCGCAGTGAAGGAACCGTCCGGCTTGGACTCGATGAAGAAGAATGTGTTCTCGTCTTCGGGATTTCCAAATGCGAGTTGGAGATTGTTAGCCGGGCGCTGGCCATTTTCTAAGATCAGTTGGCCGGAGAGGGAGATTGCTTTGCTGTGCTCGGGGGGAGGCCATGGGATGCCGTCAGCGAGGTCCACCTCCTGCACGCCCGATGGCTGAGAAGGTCTGGAATTAATGATTCGGGCAAGGTAGCGGCCGGCTGAAAATCCAGTAAGTTCCATCTCGGATTGAGCTTTGATCGGTCCAGTCAGTTGTTGAGGTTGAGGTCCGGAGACCTGAATGGCATTGATTGGAATGAGCGATCCGCCGGGCCCTCGCTGCAAAAGCTGCGGGATAACCTGTTCCGCACCCGACCTTCTTGGGGGGAGCGGCACGTGGATGTTCGGAGCGGAGTGAAGGTTGAGCTGGATCTGAGCCGCGATGCCTTCAGTGAGAACGAGGGGGCGGGCGGCCTGCGCATCGGTGGTGTCGCCATAAAAGGTTAACGGATAGGCGAGATCGGTGTCGCTGTTTCTCGCGGCAAGACCGACCTGATGCAGCGGACCCTGTGCCGCGACGTAGTAGTTGCCTGCGGGGAACGGGCCGCCATGGAACTGTCCGAGCAGGTTGGTTTGAAAGTTTCCGGTCTGGACGGTGCGCACTTCACCGTCACTCACCATCTCGCGGAACAGGATGACATTGACGCCTTGAATCGGCTCACCATCTTCGTCGAGGGCGACGCCAGAGAGGGAAGCCGGGGCTTGTAGCGGGAAGACGATGTTGGTGGAGTCCAGTCCCGGGCCGACGACGATGGCGCTGGAGTACTGTCCGGTCTCATGGAAGGCGTGGGGAAACTGGCCGCGCCGCTGCGCCATGAGCCGGTATTTGCCTTTGGGGACGCCGGTGAATCCGAAACGTCCATCCTCGGCGGTGATCGAGGTTAATTGACCTGGTCCGGTGACTGGGGAGAGCCGGACGAGGACGCGAGACAGAGGACGGCTGGTGAGGTGGTCGACCACGGCGCCGCGGATTTCATAGCGAGTTGTGTCGGTCTGCGGCTGCTGCCGTGCGAGCGCGGATAGGGCTGCGAACGACGCCACGATGGATGTGTAGAGCGGGAGGCGGCTCACCTGGTTTCGCCCGTATTAATGACTTCGATACGGACCGTTTCCGTTTGATTTGGTCCAACGCTGACGTGCTGGCCGGTGTAGTTGCGGAGGACTTCGGGGTTGGCGTACTCGATGCTGTTTATGTCCGAGAAGGCGAAGAGCTGGTAGTCGCCAGGAGTGACTTTCAGAGTGTATTTGCCCGAGAGATTGATAGTTTGCGGCTCGAGCGTGCTGGGGCCGCCCACGAGGACGAGGGCGAAAGGCTGATTCGGTTGTTGGGCGGTTGAGATTTCGAGACTGGCGCAATCCGTTCGCAACGCGATGTTGATCGGTTGAGGAGCGCCTTCGCCGGAGATGATGTAGTCAACGCGTGTCAGATCAGAGGCGCCGGAGGTAATCGATTCGACACACTCCTCACCCCCTGCATTGGCCTGCACGTGATAGGTTCCTGGGGGCACGCCGACGATGGGGAAATGATTTTCCTCTACAACTGGCGAGGACATATTCGAGAAAACATTGAAATTGATGCTGCCGGCAGCCGAAAGCAACTGAACGTTCGCAGGAGGGGATCCGTTTCTAAGATTAGCGGTAAATACAACTGGCACCGGCAGGCGAGGCGAAAGGGCAACGACGACGTTCTTCAAATCGGTTTGGCCGACTTCAATGGTGGTCTCACCGGAAAGCACCTCGTTGTTGTTGTTGGATTCGAGTTGGAGACGCCAGGCGCCAGGTGGAACGATGGGCAGAACCCAACCGCCGGTGCGAGGATTGGGACGAAGCTGCAGGTCGCGCTGATCTCCGGCTTCGTTAGACAGCGTGGCGCGGACCCAGGGCTGCGGCGGAGTGACGGCGAGGAAGACTCTTCTGCCTTCGACGGTCGAGACTGCGATGTCCGCGCGCGAGTCTTCTCCCGGGGCGAGTTGGATGAGCTGCGCTCCGCTGAAATCGGGAGAATTTGGAAAATACTGCTGGCGATAAATCAGGCGCGAAGCTTGGTCATCGGTGAACATCCCGGGATAGACAGGAAGCTGGGCGGTGGAGACGACGTAGCTGCCGGGCAGCAGGCTATCGATTAGAAAGTTACCGCTTTCGTCAGTGCTCGACTGCTGACTTTGCTGCCAGGATTTGTGTCCCTGCTGGAACATCAGGTGATGACAGATCACAGTAAGGTTCGGTACTGGCTCTCCCTCAGTGTCGAGTACGCGGCCTGAGATTCTGGCCAGAGGATCCAGTTTTAGAACAACGGGTCCGGTGTCCGAACCCAAAGTAACGGGGTAAATCTGATGACCCATCATGGAGCGGTCCGCATAGCCTTGACGGCGGGCGACCATATAGTAGTCACCGGCCGGCTCGCCTTCGAACTGGAATTGACCGTCGGGGCCGGTAAATATGGTTTTTTGCTGGTGGCCGTTTGCCTCCACCAGCGCTTTACGGATGGGTTCACCGGTTACGGAGTTGACGACGGAGCCGCGTAAGGTGTAGCGAGCACCGGATTGCGATGGCTGCTGCTGCGCCAGCATAACGGCCGGCACATAAGAAAGAAAGGCGAGCAGCGGCACAAGCTTACGCGCTTTGGCCATGGCTTATTGTCTTAGAGTCGATAGTACATTTCTAAGTTCCCGATTTTTGCCGGTGGGGTTATCGGCGGGTAGATTCACCGGAGTAACTCTCTTGTTTAGCAGAGCATCTGACCGTCGAAGATTTTCCAATCTCAAAAGATATTGCGGGCGTGAACATGCGGTTGACGGCGGGCGGCATACGCGAAGTGCACTGGCATGAGGCGGCGGAATGGGCGCTGATGTTAAGTGGGAGCGTACGGCTCACGGCGATCGACAACGACGGCAGGAGTTATGTCAAGGATCTGGTGGCTGGGGATCTTTGGTATTTCCCCACTAGCACTCCGCATTCCATCCAGGGGCTTGCACCGGAAGGAGGAGAGTTTTTGCTGGTGTTCGATGACGGCAAATTTTCGGAAGGCGATACGACGCTCCTTTCAGACTGGACACGGCATACGCCGCCTGAAGTGCTGGCAAAGAATTGGGGAGTGCCAGAGAGCGCGCTAGAGGGTGTGTACAAAGTTCCGGCAGACGGGCATTACATTTTTCAGACCGAGGCGCCCGGGCCGATTGAGGAAGATCGTAAGGCGGCCAGCGGAGGAAAGGGCGCGTCGGAAGTGGCGTTCGATTTCGGCATGCATTCGATGCCGCCCACGTTCAAGACGAAGTCAGGCGAGGTACGAATCATTGACTCGCGCAACTTTCCGGTATCGACAACGATTGCCGCGGCGCATGTCAATGTGAAGCCGGGAGGCCTGCGGGAGCTGCACTGGCATCAGAATGCGGATGAGTGGCAGTACTATCCGCAGGGGAGTGGCCGGATGACGGTGTTCTTCAATGGCGGAAAGGCCAGAACGGCAGATTTTAATCCTGGGGATGTCGGGTATATACCAAAAACGTTGGGCCATTACATTGAGAACACGGGCTCGACCGACCTGATTTTCCTCGAGATGTTCAAGGCGAATCGTTTTCAGGATCTGTCGCTGTCCGATTGGGCAGCGCACACACCTCCGGCCTTGATCATGCAGCATCTCGGGATCAGTGAAGCGACTTGGAAAGCAATCCCGCGGGAAAAGCTGAACGTTGTTCCGGCGTAGTTAATAAACCGGCCAACAGCCTGGAGTGATCAGTTCGATGAGGTTGCCGTCGGGATCACGGAAGTAGAGGCTATGTCCGCCGCAATGGACTTCGCTTTCGATGGCGACTTGGCGGTCACGCAGGGTTTCCCGCCAGGCAGATAAATCTGTTTCCGCGATTGCGAACGCCAGATGTAAGTGGCCCGAGCCATCATGGGGCGGGATCCGGCCATTTGGCGAGTCGGTAGGCTGCAGCGAGCCATTGAATTTGAACAATAGAAGCACCTGCCTGCCACTTACACTGAGAGCACGCATGCGGTCGCCTTCGGCATAAATCTGTTCGAAGCCGAGAAGGGTTGAGTAGAAGCTGTGAGAGCGGTCAAGATCGGCTACATACAGTGATGTTTCAATTACGCCCTGCACGGGGGGAGGCACTTACCGGTTCTCCTGTTCTTCTATAGGCGGTGTATCTTGCGGCTTGTAATAGAATTGTGCGCACTCGTCATTGAGTACGCCTCCAGTAATGGAGATGTCTTCTTTGTAGGCGTCTTCGATCAGTTGGGCTGCGTTGAAGTGTTTGGAGTCGAAGTAC
Source organism: uncultured Solirubrobacteraceae bacterium (assembly GCA_964658695.1). Classification (GTDB taxonomy): domain Bacteria; phylum Acidobacteriota; class Terriglobia; order Bryobacterales; family Bryobacteraceae; genus Bog-105. The sequence goes on from CBAAAA010000147.1 coordinate 7,856, forward strand.
ATGGAGTGCACGTCACCGCGCGTAGCTCCGTAGACAATGCGGCTGATCTTGGCCCAAATGCAAGCGGCGGCGCACATACTGCAGGGCTGGAGGGTGACATACAGAGTACAATCCGGGAAACTCGTGGTCTGCCAGGCTTCGCCCAGTTTGCGCAGAGTCACGATTTCGGCGTGAGCAGTGGGATCGTTTCGGAGATGGGCTTCATTATGACCGGAGGCGAGGACAATGCCGTTTTTCACGATTATGCAACCGACCTCGCCTGCGCCGGGGGTGATGTCTCCCAGGTGGGCCTGTTCGATGGCTAAGCGCATGTATTTTTGATCTTCGGCTGTTAAGTCAGTCGCCGTCGCCAGAGAACTCATGCGAGTTAGATGCTGGGTAAGGGACGTTCAAGTCTCAAAGTTTCGCGGGAGCGCCGTTAAAGTCCGAGCAAGCGTTCGGCGTTCTCGTGCGTGATCTTTTCGAAGTCCGCGGGGGCGAGGGTGAGATTGTCGAGGAAGTGACGCCCCTGCTGAGTGGAGCTGTACGGGTAATCGATGGAGAACAGGATGCGATCCGCGCCTATGACTTCGAGGGCGCAGTAGAGCGGAGGGGCGGTGAAGAGGCCGCTGGTGGTGATGTGGATGTTCTGGTGAAAATAGTCTGCCAAGGAGCGCTGGAGGCCGGCGCGCCTGATGACGGGTGTGAGAGCCGCGTCAATGCGGGCCAGGAAGAACGGGATCATCTCGCCCATGTGACCAATGATGATCCGCAGTTTCGGGAAGCGGTCGAAGAGGCCCGAGGAAATCAGCCGGAGTGTGTGCAGACCGAGCTCCGCATGCCAGCCCCAGCCGGCGATCGATAGGATCTTTGCAACGTCAGGATTCATTCCCGAGAAATAGGCCTCCTGAACGGATTTGGGCGGCGGTGCGGGATGCAGATAAAGCGGAACCGCAAGAGCTTCAGCGCGTTCGAAGATAGGTGTGAAAAACGGGTCATCGAGAAAGCGGCCCTGGGTGACTCCATTGATCATGGCGCCTTTGAATTTCAGAGTGCCGACTGTTCGTTCGAGCTCTTTTGCAGACGCGGTTGGATCGGCGACTGGTAGTGTGGCGAAGGCTGCGAGACGACTTGGATACTTCGCAACAGCGTCCGCCATTTCGTCGTTGATTCGTTGGGCAAGCGGGATGGCATGAGCCGGATGCAAGATTTCAGGCGATGGGACAGTATGTGAAAGCACCTGAATGTCGATGCCCGCGGCGTCCATGTCGGCGATGCGCACCTCGCCGAGCTCTTTCAGTTTCGACATGCGCTTTGCGAACTCTCCGCCAGCGGAGCTCAGGGAATGGAAATAGTCGTCTTCGGGTGGGATCGCCTCGTCAATCAGGCTGCTGCGGTAGTGTTCTTCCAGGGTGATAATTTTCATCTCGTGAATAGATGCGGGATTAAAAAGCCGGTGTTCGGGATTTCGTCAATTGATCCAAGTAACTAAGGGCCGCCGAATCATTCGGATTCGTTTTGAGGATCTGGTGCAGCTGCTCGATGGCTTGGACCTTTTCGCCTGCACGGGCAAAGGCATGCGCCAGATTAAAGCGTGCATTCTCGAAATCGGGCTTCTCTTGGATGGCAAGGCGGAACTGCTCCATCGCTTCGGTATTTCTCCCGGTGGCATCCAGAGCAACTCCATACAGGTTGTGAGCAATGGGCTGGTCCGGCTGTAGTTGCACGGCCTGCCGCAACGGCGCGACAGCATCCTGTGTATGAAGGCGAGACAGGGCGAGTGCTCCCAGTGTGACATCGGCGTTGTAATCGCCGTGATGCTTCTCCAGTTGATGATGGGCCCAAGCTTCGGCATAAAGACGGCGTGCGTCGCGAGCGTTTTCCGGCAGCAGTTCCAGCCACAGATG
>CBAAAA010000148.1:0-9732 GCA_964658695.1 uncultured Solirubrobacteraceae bacterium
CCGGTTGAATCAGCGCATTGTTATCTAACGACCGGGTTGGATAGATGTCGCCGGGCGTTGGTACGACGTTGTAATCGCCGGCCATCACCACCGGTACACCCGCCGCCTTCAATCCGGCTGCGTGCGCAATCAGGCGTTCGAACCACGCCAATTTATATTTGAATTTCGGGCCCGGCTGTGGATTGCCGTTAGGAAGATACAGGCAGGCAATCAGGACCCCGTTCACGGCGGCTTCGATGTAGCGCGCCTGATGATCCTCCGGATCTCCGGGAAGAGTGGATCGGGTCAGCACCGGCTCGCGGTTTCGCACCAGGATGGCCACGCCGTTCCACGAACGTTCACCCCGCCACACGGACTGATAGCCGAGCGATCTAAGAGTCTCTGCGGGAAAGGAACGCTGTTCGGCTTTGAGCTCCTGCAGGCAAACCACATCGGGCTCAGCTTTGGCAAGCCACGCAGTGAGGTTCGCAAGCCGTTTGTTGACGTTGTTGATGTTGAAAGTGGCGATTTTCACTGGCAGCGGACGGGAAGCGACTTCAGCGCGCGGAGGAAGAAGATGGGCTGGTATTCGGGCTCCGCAGGTAGGAGTTCCATGTCGGGCAAGCGCTTCAGCAATGCTTTGAGAGCCAGTTCCACTTCGGTGCGGGCCAGAAACGCTCCTATGCAGTAGTGGATGCCATGCCCGAAGGCGATGGAGGAAACGCGACCGCGGTCCAGCAGCAATGTTTCCGGATTATCAAATTGTGCCTCATCATGATTCGCGGCGCCGATCAGTAGACTCACCCGCTCCCCTCTTCGGATTTGAGTACTGTGTAGTTCGAGATCCTCGGTGGCCAAGCGGGCCGTGGAGAGCACCGGACTCACAAAGCGTAAGAGTTCCTCGATGACGTTGGGAGGAAGGCCAGCGGACGCCTTGAGAGACTGCCAGAGCTTTCGATCCTGTAACAGATGCAGGACGGAACCGGCGAGCAGATTCGCCGTAGTCTCATGGCCGGCAAACAGAAGAAAGTTGCAGAGCACGACGATTTCCCCATCGGACAACTGAGCCTGATCCTCACGGACTGAAACAAGAGCGGAGATAAGGTCCGGTTGAGGATGTTGTCTGCGTTCGGCAATCAATTTGCGGAGCAGGCCGTCGGCGCCGCGCAGTGTTTCCGCGATGTGGGTGAGAGCGTTGACGTCTCCCACCAGGGTGGCCGGAGGAAAGCGTGCAAAGGCATCGGCGGAGTGCCGCAAAGCAGTGTAGTGTTCTTCGGGCACTCCTAACAGGTCGAAGATGACGAGCGACGGTAACGGATAGGCAAAATCGCGCACGAAGTCCAGGTGCGCTCTTTGCTCCATGGCATCGATCAGCCCATCCACGCGCTTCTGGATGCCTTCCCGCATACTTTCCATGACACGCGCCGAGAACGCTTTCGTGATGAGAGAGCGTTGACGGGTGTGCACCGGCGCATCTGAGGTTTGTATCTGTTGATAGAAGAACTGGTAGCCGAGTTCGAAGGCGGTTCGCGCTGCAGCCGGCAATGCTTCGGCTCTGGCGCGCAATGGAATGCCGCATTGAGAGGAGAAGCGGACGCTATCAGCGAAAGCAGCGCGGACGTCCACAAAACGCGAGAGCAGCCAGCCGTTCATATGCCTGCTCCAATGCACAGGGCTGTTCTCCCGCAGCCAGGAGTAGAGCGGAAACGGATTCCGGATGTTCACTGGATGCATCAAGTTGTCGAAATCTGGAGAGTTTGCCGGATGAGGAGACGCCATAAGCGCAGATCCCTTCTCCCGGAAAGTATCCCACTCTTGAGTGACAACCGCGCGGCACACGGACCCGCTGCGAGAGACCGAGGGGTTCTGAGACGCCTAGGTCCGCTGGAAGACATTGCAAATGTGGTGTGGATTCCGAGGGGCCGTAGCGGAGAAGCACTACCACGACCCGCTCAACTGGACCCGATGCGGATGCGCTCGGGGTAAATCAGCAGCAAATAAGGAAGAGCAGCTTCGCCGGCCTAACCCCTTCCGTGTTTCGACCGCATCCGCCACAGCCCGATCAGCCCTACGCTCAGTCCAGCCAGGCCGAGGGAGGCCGGTTCCGGGGTGCTCGATTGCGTTACGGGGGCGTCCCCGGCAGGCACGGCGAACGCCGCGGCTACCAGACTAAGCGCATCGTCAAAACCCGGACCGAGCTGCACGTTGAGATTGTTCATACCCGGAGTAAGAAACGACGTGATGTTGAACGTGATAACGTCGGTGAGGTCACCGTTGCTCACGCCTGCACCGGGCGCAGCCGGAGCCGTGCCCTGGAAGATGCCGCCGGTAGCCAGGGTTTTACCATTGATGGTAAGCGTCCCGTCATCGTCCGGACCGAAGTCTTGCCCATCCGATACATACAGCGTCAGGTAAGCGTTCCCGCCTTTGTAATTGATGTTACTCGCAGTGAAATTCCAGCCTGCCGGATCGTAGGAGCTGGGGAAGTTTGAATCGTTCCCGTGATAGAGAATCACGTCTTCTTTTCCAGTGCTCTTGCCGCTGTTATAGAACGTGAAGTCCGCGGCGCCGTTAATCTGAGCATTGGACTTCTGAAAGTTACTCAACGCGTAACCGCCATTCCCCTTGACGATGCCTGTGACATTCGCCTCATACGCCTGGCTGTTCAGAGACTGCCAGAAATTGTCGTCGGCAAACCCTATATTCGTGCCGGTCACGCTGTGACCCGCGACAGTAACCGATGCGTTAGCGCTCGGGTCGGTTGAGTTTGTGGGACCATGCCAGTACAGTAACGACTCTGTAACAGATGCACCGGCCGGAATCCCGCTGATACTTAGTGTTCCCGCCCCGACATCCCGCATCCCTATTGCGCCTGTAACATAATTTGTATCTAAGTTAGTCGTTTCGTAAGTCAAAATGTTGGCGTATGATCCGGACGCGGTTAGCAGGACCAAGGCGGACGTTAATATTGTCTTCAAAAAAAGTCTCCTGTTTGTACAGGCCAGCTTAGCGTGGCCCGACAGCCCGCCTCGAGAGACGGGATACCCCCTTAGAGTATCGACGAGGTATCCCCTTTTTCCAAGTGGGGAGATCCAGTTTAGATACTAGATCTCGCCTGTTGAGTCCTACCAGTACTTTCGTCAGCTTAGGCGAGCAATGGCACTTCAACCCAGCGGCGCGTCTGCCAGGACTCGATTCCTTTGGAGGCCAACTGCACGCCCTTGGCCCCTTCCAGCAGATTCCACGGAAAGGCTTCCCCGGTGACAACATGCCTCAAGAAAAGTTCCCACTGGACCTTAAAAGCGTTGTCGAAGGCTTGCTGTTCGGGAACCTTCTGCCATTGCTCAAAGAAGTTGAGAGGGTTCTCGACATCGGGATTCCAGACCGGTCTGGGCGTGGCGGCATAGGGCTGGATCCAGCAGTGGCGCAGCCCCGCCACAGCGGATCCTTTCGTCCCGTCCACCTGGACCGTCAGCAGATCGTCGCGCCTGACTCGCACGTCCCACGACGAATTGAAGTGCGCGACCACACCGCCGGCGAGTTGAAATGTAGCATAGGCGGAATCATCGGCCGTGCAGTCGTACTCAGAGCCATCTTCAGCCCAGCGTTTTGGAATGTGTGTGGCGCCGAGACACGACACCGCTTGCACCGCGCCGAACAAATTATCCAGAACGTAACGCCAGTGACACAGCATGTCGAGAATCATCCCGCCGCCTTCTTCTTTGCGGTAGTTCCAGGAGGGCCGCTGTGCCGAAACGGTATCGCCTTCGAAGACCCAGTAACCGAACTCGCCGCGCACCGAAAGAATCCTCCCGAAGAACTCGAGGTCGCGCAGAGTTTGAAGTTTTCGCAGACCGGGCAGCCAGAGCTTGTCCTGGACGACGCCGTGTTTCACTCCGGCTTTCCCGGCGCGACGGTACAGTTCGAGTGCTTCGGTCTCGTCTGTGGCGGTCGGCTTTTCGCAGTAGACGTTCTTCCCTGCGTCGATCGCTTGTTTCACAGAGTCAACCCGCCGATCAGTGGTTTGGGCGTCGAAGTAGACCGAGTAGGCCGAGTCTTGGAGCGCGGCCCGCAGATCGGTAGTCCAGGGACAGTTTTCGTTTTCGGCTGAGATCGCGGCCAGCTTGGCAGCGTTGCGCCCCACCAGCAGCACATGCGGCAGGATGACCTCACCGTCATTGATTATCACGCCCCCTTGTTTCCGAATGGCGGCGATGGATCGGCGCAGATGTTGGTTGAGCCCCATGCGCCCGGTCACGCCATTCATGATGATCCCGACTGAATGAACTTTGCGTTCGGTCATCTGGACTTTACTTCCCGGGGCTCCTGAGGCTTCATTGTGCATTGCGGATATGCGCCGGAAGGCAATGGAGGAGCATCTACTCCGGCCATTGGCAGAGTGCCCGACAGTTCCTGACGCCAATGTGCCACATCGCCGGCAGGACCGTAGCAGTAGATCATGCGCAGCGAATCCGATCCGGTATTCGTGAGCTGATGAAAGACGCCCGAGGGGATGTAGACCGCCTGGCCGGACGACAAGGTGGTCCGTTCCTCGCCGAGACACATCTCACCCGTCCCTTCCAGAACGAAATAAATCTCCTCTTGCTGGTGGTTGTGCCACGGAACCTGTCCGCCATGCGGGTCGAGAGTTACATGGCCCAGAGCGAATTGAGAAGCTTGAATCGGGCTGACGCCGCCTACGACATTCTGAGTCAGCCTTCGCGCCGGATATCGCCGGCCGGAAATATTGGAAAGATCTGCAATCACCACAGGGACCAGTATTCCCCATTCCCGAAATTGCTATCCATAGGTCATGGGCAATTTGAAAAGCGTAGCCACGGACATTCAGAATCCGGAGGTGCGGGAGATTCTGGCGCAGATGGATCCACGCGGAGGGTCTGCGCCCTTTTCCGTTGAAGAGAAGCGGAAGGCCTATCTGGCGGGCGTGTTTCGTGCGGGCTCACCGGAACCAGTGGCGTCCGCCGAGAATCGCTCGATCGATGGCCCCAGAGGCGACATTGCTGTCCGTGTATACCGGCCAGAGGGAGCGTCACACAACCTTCCGTTGGTGCTCTACGTACATGGAGGAGGATTTTTCTCTGGTGACCTCGACACCCATGACCCGGCTTGCCGTTCCATCGCGAATCAAACGCCGGCCATTGTCGTGGGTGTGGATTACCGGCTCGCTCCGGGGTACCTGTATCCGGCTGCGGCCCATGATTGCTACGCGGCCCTGCGATGGCTGGCAGCTTCGGCCTCGAACCTGGGCGGCGATCCGTCCCGCTTATTTGTTGCGGGAGATAGCGCCGGCGGTAACCTTGCGGCGGTCGTGGCCTTGATGGCGCGCGACTCAGGCGGTCCCTCGCTGGCCGGACAGGTCTTGATCTATCCGATGACCGACGCCACCTTTTCCTTCGCTTCACAAGTGGAGAATGGGCTGATCCCTCCCTTCACGGTGCTGGACTGCGTGTATGCATGGCAGCTGTATCTGCCGCCGAACATCGACCGCCGGCATCCCTATATCTCGCCGGTTCTCGCCGACAGCCTTTCCGGTGTTGCGCCCGCGCTGATGATCACCGCTGGACTCGATATTCTCGCGGATGAAGGCCGCACTTATGCAGAGCGCCTGCGCGCGGCTGGCGTTCCGGTAGAGCATGCGCACTTCCCGGACATGGTGCATGGCTTTTTTCAGTGGGGTGGCGTGGTACAAGACGCTCGCGTGGCCATGGCGCGCGTAGTTCAGTTTTTAAAAGCCAAGGTGGAAATAGGACAAGAAACTTCACCGACTTACTAACTTAGTACGTTATCTAACTTTAAGAGTTCGCAAACTGAGTAAGTGATGCTTCTTACTCTTTCCGGAGCTCGATCAGGAAAAGCGCATCTTTGTCTACTTTGACATCCAGCTGACCGCCCTCGATGCGCCGACGTACTGGAGGACGCAACTGGGTGGCCGCATTCATTTGATTTACTTGTTCCTCCGTTGGGTAACGTGGGCTACCCAGAGCCTTGTAAGCGCCAAGCGTATTGCTATGCTGATCGTCCACTTGACTGATGAAAGCAGATTTCAGCTCCGGAAGGTTCTCAAACACGAGCCTCACGGTCTTCGGGGATCCCGTTTTGCCTAACTCAACAAGATTCCAAACAGCGATCGCCAGTGTGCCATCTGGCCTCCGGGTAACCAGCACGTCAGGCGATTCGTTCGCCAGTCGGGTGTCACCAAGACGGTGGAGCAGCGCGAAATCATAGTAGCTCGGCTTATTGATGCCGCCTTTCGCACGTAAACCGAAATGTCCTTCGAACGGCAGCGGAATCGGGCCGCCCTCTTCGAACACATCCGAAAATGTCCAGAAGGACATCTGGTCCACCAGCCCGTCGCACTCCCGAATCGTGTTTGCCAAGGCCGGCCCTACGAATGAGGTGTCGCGCGCCTCCTTCATGCCGGGCACGTTCCACTCAGTCCAAAACAGTGGTAAACGAGGAGTGGCGGATTCGCTGATCTCTGTGCGAACCTTCGCGACCGCCCTTCCGACCCGGTCGCTCGTCGATATTTCCTCGTGCGTCCCGAATAGATCTTCTACCGTATCGTCGGCGTACCCATGCGTTGAAACGAAGTCAACTGGGACATGATTCTGCGCAGTATAGTGCAGGAAGTCACTTATCCAGGCGGCCGCCGCTGTTGCGGGACCGCCAACGCGAACCCGCGAGCTCACAGCTTTCAGGGCCCGTGCTGTGTGTGCATATAGATCGAAGTAGCTTTGCTCTCGTGGAATGCCATTCCAGAAATCAATGTTCGGCTCATTCCAGACCTCGAAGTACCATTGCGACACTTCATCCACGCCGTATCGCTCCACTAAGTGTTGAGCGAAGGCCGTCATGAGTGCATCCCAACGTTCCATGCTCTTGGGAGGTGAAACGTTCTGCTTGTACCAGAACGGGTGGAGAGCATCCGGATTAAATGCCAGCTTCTTCGGCATAAAGCTGATCTCAACCAGCGGCCGCACGCCGTTTCTTAATAGCCCGTCATAAATTTCATCCACATAGGCGAAATTGTAAACCGCATTTCCGTGCTCGTCTTCGTTGTACACGCCCACTTCATCGTGCAGAATGGCATGAAAGCGCACGTACTTGAAGCCGGTGACCTGTTTCACCGCGCGCAGGTCGTTGCGATAATCTTCCCGCAGGGTGAGAATGGCTCGCCCGGAGCCGAACATCTGCTCCCAAAAGTGAGGGAAGGGGGAAGCGTGGGCGTTGGCACTTATCCGTACTAGTTCTTGTCCTTCGCACAAGGAGAGAATGCCGGGCGTCCAAAGAGCGATGACAAGTAATAACACATGCTGGAAGGAGGTTCGCATGCTTCCAGGTTAGCCGCGCCTGCCAGGGCTACTTAATAACTAACCGGCGAGTCTTTTCTCGCGCCGCGTTCCACAGCTTTCTCATAGCAGCGGCGAAAGTGTTGTCCCAGGCCCATGAATACTTCCAACCCGACCGGTTTGGTCACATAACAGTCAGCCGTCAAGTGAGCTTCGCCAACCTTCTTTCTCATAAGATCTTCCGGTGAAGAGCTAAAGACGATCACCGGCAGGTCAGGCGTGGAGCTCTCGGTTCGAATCACCTTCAGGACCTCAGTCCCGTCTCTCCCAGGTAGATTCAGATCTAGAATGACTAAGTCGGGCCTCACTCGGAGAGGCGAAAGAATACACTCTATTGCCTCTTCTCCGTCTTCTGCAACCCGTATATCGATTTCCCATCCCGATTCATACTCGAGGCTGTAGCGCAACAGGCGTACATCCATAGGGTTGTCTTCCACCAACAAAATATTCGTCATCGGTGTTGAATTGTCGTCATGTTAAACTCGCCGTTCGACAATTTTATGCAATGACTTTATTGATAAGTTTAGGGAGTAATACCAAAACAAGTGTAAGCTAAGCCGCGTATAAGTCCACGTACTCGTTTACCGGACATAGCTCAAGCGTTTGCAAGTCAGACGAAGCACGAAGAATGGCGGCAACCTGTTTGGAAGAAAAACGCCCTTCGAGGTTATGTTCGAACTTCTTCTCTAATAACGGCGTCCCTTCCTGGCGTCGACGGCAGTGTCCGATTGGGTACTCCACCGTTTCGGAGAAGGTCTCGCCGTTCGGCATCTCGGCCTTCAGATGATTGGGGATGGAGCGCTTCGCCGGATCAAAATAATCCGCCGTGAAGCGCGGCTCTCCCACACAAGTCATCTTGTCCCGCAGAATATCAATACGCGGATCGGAGGCAACATCATCTTCGTAGTCGGCGGCTGTCAACCGCCCGAACAGCAGTGGAACCGCCACCATGTACTGGATACAGTGATCGCGATCCGCGGGATTCGTCAACGGGCCCGACTTATCGATGATTCGCAGGCAGGCCTCGTGGGTGTGGATCGTCAGTTTCACAATCTGTTCCGGATTGAGGCCGCGCTCCACCAGCTTTTGCCGGATCGCCAAAGCTGCCTCCACCGCCGTCTGAGCGTGAAATTCGGCCGGAAACTTGATCTTGAAAAGCACGTTCTCCATCACGTAGCTTCCATAAGGGCGTTGGAACTGAAACGCCTTGCCGCGAAACGAGACGTCATAGAAGCCCCAGATCTTTGCCGTCAACGCCGACGGATAGCCCATTTCTCCGGTCCTGGCGATCAGCGCCAGTTGTACACCGCGGCTGGTGGCGTCGCCCGCTGCCCAACTCTTGCGTGACCCAGTGTTTGGGGCGTGCCGGTACGTTCGCAGACTTTGCCCATCCACCCAGGCCAGCGACAAGGCCGCAATGATCTCGTCACGAGTGAGACCGAGTAGCTGAGAAACGACTGCCGTGGAGGCCACCTTTACCAGGACCACGTGATCCAGCCCCACTCGATTGAAGGAATTCTCCAGCGCCAGACAGCCCTGAATCTCATGCGCCTTGATCATCGCCGTCAGCACATCTCGCATCAGCATGGGCTGCTTGCCGCCTGCAACGGCCGTTCGCGACAACCAATCCGCCACCGCGAGAATGCCGCCCAGGTTATCCGACGGATGGCCCCACTCCGCCGCCAGCCAGGTGTCATTGAAATCCAGCCAGCGAATGATCGTCCCGATATTGAAAGCCGCCCGCACCGGGTCGAGTTGGAATGATGTACCGGGCACTTTCGCGCCGTGCGGCACAATTGTCCCGGGCACAATCGGCCCCAGAAGCTTTGTGCACGCCGGGTATTGCAACGCCTGCAGCCCGCAGCCCAAAGTGTCCAGGAGACAAAGCCGGGCTGTCTGGTAGGCCAGATCGCTGGTGATCTGGTAGTTCAGAATATAGTCCGCAAGGTCGACCAGCACATTGTCAGGTGGAGTCGTCTGGTTCTGAGCCGGTGGATGGACCGGCATTCAGACTCGTTCCTCGATGGCCGGAAATGGGAGCGGATCCGGCCCGGTGTAGTTGGCCGATGGCCGGAGTATCTTATTGTCAATGCGCTGCTCAATAACGTGGGCGCTCCAACCGCTGACCCGCGACATGACAAATAGAGGAGTCAGCATAGCTGTCGGAATGCCGAGGTGGTGGTAAGCAACGGCACTATACCAATCAAGGTTCGGGAACATCTTTTTGACCGACATCATGACCGATTCAATGCGCTCCGCGATAGCGAACAGTCGCAGTGAACCGGAAGCTTCGGCGAGGCCGCTGGCAATGGCTTTGATGATGGCGCTGCGAGGATCCACGATGCTGTAAACCGGGTGGCCGAAGCCGATGATCACTTCCTTC
>CBAAAA010000149.1:0-9725 GCA_964658695.1 uncultured Solirubrobacteraceae bacterium
CGCAAGCAGGGGCGTAAAGACCACACCAGCGATACATCTACTTTTCCGCCAGCGCATAGTGAACGGCAGGAGTCACAACCAGAGACAAAATCATGGATGCCAGGAGCCCGCCAATGATCGCGATAGCCAGAGGTTGTAGCATCTGAGATCCGGCGCCCAAAGCTAACGACAACGGTATCATGCCCGCCATGGTGGCCAGTGCCGTCATCAAAATGGGACGGAGACGCCGCTCACCGGCCTGTATCATCGCGTCTCGTGCACTTAGTCCTTCGGCACGATACCGCTGATCTGCGTCCAGCAGCAGAATCCCGTTCTTTGCGACAATCCCCACCACCATGATCAGACCCATAAACGACGACAAGTTGAATGTGGTCGCGGTGATCAATAGCGCCAGGAAAACTCCCGACGTCGAGAGAATGGCGGAGGACAAAATGGCCACCGGCGCCGCGAACCCCTTGAATTCGATCAGCAGCACTGTGAACACAAGCACCACCGCTGCCGCCAGTACGAACAGCAGGTCGTGAAACGATTGCTGCTGTTGCGCATAAAGCCCACCGTATTCAACGCGGACTCCCGACGGGATATGCAGGCTGTTTACTTTTTGCTGCACCAGCCCGATCCCCGTTCCCAGGCTCATGTTTTCCAGACGGGCCGTGACAGCAACGAATCGCTGCAGATTCTCCCGGTGTATCTCCAGTTGCCCCGGGTCTTGAGTGATCGTCGCAACCGAACCCAGCGTCGCCACATGACCCGCGCTGCTGATCAGCGGCGTGTTTCGAATCGCATCCAGACTTGCTCGCGTATATTCGGGGAACCGGACGCGCATTGTGTAAGACCGTCCGTTCCTTACAACTGGCACGGTCGCCGGTTCTCCATCCATAATGGCGCTGGCGCTGAGTTCCAGCTCCTGAGAAGTAAAGCCGGTACGCGCGGCTGCCTGCTGGTCCAGATTGAAGATAACCGCCGGCCCGCTGATTGTATTCTCGATGCCATTCTTGATGTCTTTAACAGCCGGGATCCCTTTCATCGCGTCCGCCACGCGCGGCGCCCACTGCTGTAACAAACCGATATTCTCTGAAAAAAGCTTGATCTCAATCGGATCGGGAGAGCTCGTGAGGTCGCCGATCTCATCCTGCAGCAGCTGAACGAAATCTGTGTCCAGTTGCGGATAGCGTTCGTTCACTTTGCCGCGAACCTCGGCGATGATCTCCTCTACCCCACGCCTTCGTCCGGGTTTTAACTTGACCGATATGTCGCCGGTGTTCGGCTCCGTTACTGCCGCAAATCCAAGCTGCAGTCCGGTACGCCGGGAAGTGCCTTCAATCTCGGGGACTGTGCGAAGAATCTTCTCGACACCCAGGAGGACCCGATTCGTGTCATCGAGGGAGGCGCCGGCAGGCATCAGGTAGTCAAGGATAAAGCCGCCTTCGTCCATCGATGGCAAAAGATCCGTCCCCAGAGCCCGATAGCAAATGAACGATACACCGATCAACAGCACCCCAATCGCCGCAGTCCAGATAGGATGCGAAAGAGTCGCCGTGATCGAGCGCGAATACAGCCGTGTGAGCCGCGCCATAAAGCCGGCGGTTTGCACTTCGGTTTGCATTTCAGTGTGCGGCGTGGAACGGATGAAAAGGTAGCTGAGAGCCGGCGTCCAGCTAAGCGCCAGAGCCAGCGAAGTGAGCAAGGCAACGCCGATCGTCAGCGCCAGTGCCCGGAAGAATGTTCCGTACACACCGTTGATGGAAACCAGTGGAAGAAACACCACGATCGGCGTGATAGTGGATCCGATCAAGGGCACCCGTATTTCGTTTAGTGCGCTTCTGACGGCTGCCGTTCTCGACTGCCCATTGTCACGGTGCATCACAATGTTCTCTACAACCACGATCGCGTCGTCAATGACCAGTCCGACCGCCGCCGCAAGACCACCCAGCGTCATCAGATTGAAGCTCTGATTCAGCGCCCGCAAAGCAATCAGCGTCACCGCGACAGTAGCTGGAATCACCAGACCGGCCACGATCGATGTGCCCCAGTCACGCAGGAACAGCACCAGGATGACCGCGGCCAGCACCAATCCGATCAGAATCGCATCGCGCACGCTGGCAATCGAGTCCTTCACCAAGATCGACTGATCGTAAAACGACTGCAGGTTTGCGCCGGCAGGCAGACCCTTTCTCAGCTCATCCAGTTCCACATGCATGAGATCGGCGACCGTTACGGTGTTGCTGTTCGGCTGGCGAAACACATTTAGTAAAACGGCCGGCTTCTGGTTCGCAGTGACGATAGTAAACACCGGCTTGATGGACTGAGACACCGTGGCAATGCTGTGTATCTGAATCGGGGTGCCAGCGTTTGTGGTCCGGGCGACCATTTCGCCGATATCCTGCGACGTTTGCGCCTGCCCGTTCACCAGCGTTAACACCAGTTGATGGTCCCGTTGAATAAAGCCGGGTGAATCGATGATGTTGCCTTTTGCAAAAGAGTCGAGAAGCGCCGGAATTGTGATCTGCGACTCGACCAGTTTCTCCGGATCCGGCGTGATCTGGAACTCTGGCTCCTGTCCTCCCTGCACCACGATGCTGGAAACTCCGCTCACCCGGTTGAGCCTCGGTTTCAAAGTGTACGTCGCCAGCTCCCACAGCCGCGTTTGCGATAAGGAATCCGATGTCATGCTGTAGCCCATGATCGGGAACGCCGCAAATGTCAGCCGGTTTGTCGTAATCTTGGCCGTGGACGGCAGCGAGGGCTGTACCCGCGCAACAGCTGCATTCACAGACTGCAGCGTCTGGAACATATCCACGTTCCAGTCGAAAAATAAATCGATCTCGGCTGACCCTCGAGCAGTGGTCGACACGATGCGGGACAAACCCGCAACCGAGTTCACCGCCTCTTCAATCTGGCGCGTCACCGTAACCTGCATCTGGTCGATCGGCATCACGCCGTTATCGATACCTAAGACGATGCGCGGGAAATCTGTTGATGGGAACACCGCGATCGGGATGCTAAAGGCAAGATAAATACCGAAAGCCGACAGCGCAACCACAATAAAGAGGATGGATTTCAGATAACGCGCGGTCCAGTGTTCAGGCCGCGGCACGCCCTCATTCATGTTGTTCACCCTCGGCTTCAGGCTTGGCGACAGTGATCTTTGCCTTATCGTCTAATCCGAGCGCGCCCTCAATAATCACCTGGTCGCCCGGTTTCACTCCAGTAAGGATCTGAACCTGATCGCTGTTGCGTACTCCAACCTTCACCTTTGACTCATGTGCCGTGTTGTCTTTGCCGGCGATCATGACCCGCTCCCCGCCATCATCGGAAGCGAGCAGCGCGGACGCGGGAATCACTACCGCATTGGGCACGTCGCCAATATCCATGGCTATCCGCGACGTCGTTCCGGGCTTCAACAACGCACCCTTGTTCACCGCTTCTACCCAAACTTGAATCGTGGTTGTGCTGGGATCAACGGCCGGGCTCACCACCGTAACTTTCGCGGGCAGTTCTCCGCCGGGTGTGGTAATCGTCGCCCGTTGACCGGCACGGATGTCCCCGGCTTCACGCGCCGAAATGTTTGCCCGCGCCACCACTCGTGAAGTATCGACGATAGAAAGGACCGCCGATCCCGCTGATGCCATCTCACCCACATTCAGCGGGCGGTCCGAAATCGTGCCCGAGATGGGACTTCGAACTTCCGCATAGGACGCCTGGGCCGCTGCGCTTTCGTAATGTGCCTGCGCTGCATCTCGCTGCGCCTGCGCTGCTCGAATCTGTTCGGTCCTGCCGACCGTCCGCAGTGACCGCAAATGCTGGTCAGAGGTGTCATAAAGACTCTGCGCCTGTACCAGCGCCACTTTGGCGTCATCCACCAGCTTCTGCGCCAGCGCGCCTTGCCGTTGCAGGCTAACCCGGTTTTCATACAGTCGCTTGGCCGCATCCAGAGCCTCCCGCGACGATTCCACATCTGCCTTCGCCTTCGTCAAGTCGTCCGGCATGGTTGCATTCTGAGTGGTCTCGAACCCGGCCGCCGCTTGCTTATACAGTTCCTTGCCTTCCCGCGCCGCTGCCACCAGGTCGCGATCCTCCAACACCGCCAGCAATTGCCCCTGATGGACGTGATCGCCACGCTGTACCAGAAATCTCGCCACCGGTGCGCTGATCTTCGGCGTGATGCTCGCCTGCTTGATCGGATACAGAACCGCTTCGACGGTTATCACCTGGTGAATGGTCTGGCGTACTGCTGCCGTCACCGTCACGGGTGCGGCCGGAGCGTCGTCCGCGCCTTCCGCATCCGGTGAGGCGCTCTTCTTGGAACAGCCGTTAACGAATGACATACACGCCACCGCTACAAGCAATAAAGAAATTTTCGGCATTTTAGAAACTTCCTGTGAGGGACTGCAAAGTTGCCAGCGCCAGCCGATAGCGCACTAATCCGTCGACATAGGCGCTGCGTGCCGCTGCAGCTGTCGTCTGCGCATCCACTACTTCCAGCGCTGTCGCTTCTCCCGCTTTGTAACGCAGCAGCGTCAACCGCAGGCTCTCAGACGATAGATCCGACGAAGAGCGAAGCGAATCAACCTGCGACAAAGCCGTACTAGCCTCCTGGTAGCCAGCTGTAATCGATCCCTGAAGCTGTCGCTGCGCGTTATTCAAATCGATCTCCGCCTGCCTCTGTCGCAGCGACGCCTGTTTCACTTTGCTACGGATCGATCCCCAGTCCCAGACCGGGATGTTCAGAGTTGCTTGTGCTACGTATCCAAGGTTCTGCCGGAAAGGAACCAGGTAGTTCGGCAGCGTGCTGCGGCCGCTCTCCTGCGTTGGATGATCAGTCCGCGCGGCAAACTGGTTTGCGTCGATGCCATAGAAAAAGTCGAGAGCCAGCGAGGGAAGATAAGCTTGCCGGGCGACGCTGACTGCCAGATTGGTCTGCCGCAAAGTGATTTGCGCCGCTCGCACGTCGGGGGTCATGGCGGCCTGCGCTGCGACCGTTGGCTGCGGCGGTAGCGGCGGAAACTGTGACAGGTCGTCCACTACGTCATAGTCGAGATTCAAAACGGGGAACATTAAAACCCCGAGAGTAATCTTTGCCTTCTGTATCGCGAGCGCCGCATCCTCGACGTCGCGATCTCTCTGCTGGGCCGTGATCTCCGCTTTGATCACATCGGAATGTGCGGCTTCTCCGCCTCGTTCTTGTTTCTGAGTGATGCTCAGAAAATCGCGCGCCTCCGCCTGGCTCTGTTGGGCATAAGAAAGCTTCCGCTTAGCCGCCAGAATGGCATAGTAGTCCTGAATCACAGTGACGTGCAGCCCGCGAGTGACGACGTCAAGTCTGGCCTTAGCGACCGCTTCGGAGGCCGCTGCTAAGCGAATCTCGTTACGACGAACAAACGAAAGAACTTCCTCGTGTACTACCGCCTGCTCGTTGTAAACATGCACTCCGTCGTTTGCAACAAATACACCGGAAGGCGTTCCATTCCCTTCGGTGTAAATAAACTGATTTGAAGCGCTAAGGCTGGGGAGAGTGGCCGCGCTAGCTTGCCGTTTATCTTCTCTTGCCAGTCGAGCCGTAATTTCTGCAGCCTGGATTTGACCGCTATACTGACTCGCTCGCGCAAAAGCGTCAGAAAGATTGATGATTAAGCCCGCCTCTTGTCCGGCGGAAGGCATACAGAATGCTGCCGCTAGAACCAGGCGGCGGACCTGAAAAGAGGTTCGCTGCACGGTACGAATCTACCGTGCAGCGAAGCTAATTGTTCATTTATTTAGTCGCTAGTTCCGGTCTTGTATTTACGCCCAGCTCGCTCAGTCGCGTCGCTAGAAGCTTCTCCAGATTCACCAGCGCGTCGCTGAATCCTTTGATCCCTTCGGCAAGCTTATCGGAAGCCATTTTGTCGGCCTTGTGCATCTCCTCGAATTTGGCCTCGTCAATGGTGATCTTCTCGATGTTTTCTGTTTTCGCCTTCTCCGGATCCAGCTTGCGAGGCAGTTCTTCCTGGATCCCGTCAAGCTCTTCCAGCAGGTTCGGCGAAATCGTCAGCAGATCACAGCCCGCCAGTTCTCGAATTTCTCCGATATTCCGGAAGCTCGCGCCCATGACAACGGTCTTGTACCCGAATTTCTTAAAGTAGTTGTAGATCTTGGTAACCGACTGAACACCGGGATCTTCCAGGCCCTGGTAATCACGATTGTTTGCCTTCTTGTACCAGTCCAGAATTCGTCCCACAAAGGGCGAAATCAGCGTCACCTTAGCTTCTGCGCACGCGATCGCTTGATGTACCCCGAACAGCAGAGTCAGATTGCAGTGAATGCCTTCCTTCTCCAACTGCTCCGCTGCCTTAATGCCATTCCAGGTGGAGGCGATCTTAATCAGGACCCGCTCGCGCGAGATCCCGGCTTCCTCATACTGCTTGATAATGGCGTGCGCCTTTTCCAGCGTCTTCTCTTTGTCGTAAGAGAGCCGGGCGTCTACTTCGGTAGAGACTCGCCCTGGAATTACCGCGAGGATTTTCTTTCCGAAGGCGACCGCCAGGCGCTCAAACGCCAGGGTTGCTACTTCTGAGTCTTTGGCGTTGTCGCCGAGTTCTTTTTTCGCCGCCAGCAGAGTGTCATCAACTATCTGCTGGTATTCAGGCTTCTGCGCCGCGGCGGTAATGAGTGACGGGTTGGTGGTCGCGTCCTGAGGCTTGACCTTTTCGATGGCGTGGATGTCGCCCGTGTCGGCCACGACGACGGTCATTTTACGGAGTTGTTCTAGTAAGCTTTGTGACATTCGATCCTCATAAACGGCAAATCAGGATTAATTGATCCATCCAAAGTCGGCCGTCCTCCCTCCATTTTCGCAGAGTGTGGATCCAGATGTGGAGTCGCTTATCGTTTGACTACCAGAAGCTTGAATGTTCCCGGGATAATCGAGGGCCGCGGCCGTCCGCTGCCGCCTGCATTGGGGCCTGGAGGTCCATACTTCGCGCTGCTCAGGTAAATGGTGTGGGTCTTCTCATCTAGCGCCATGGTGCGCGCTCCCTTCACCGTCGGAACGTTCTCCACCACCGAATACTTGTCTTTTCCATCCTCATGAATCACTGTCACAGTGCCGCTCTCGCCGTTAGACGAAAAGGCCAGTTTTAGAGCTGGATCAAAGCCCGCCGCATCCGGACCCTCTCCGATTGCGGGAGTCGCAACCACCTTCCCGGTGCTGGCGTCCACCACGGCCATCATCTTGTTGTCGCAGACGGTGAATAGCCGGTTGTTCTCCCGGTCCATCGCCAAGCCGGAAGGCGATTCACAAGGAGCCAGCGCCCACTTCGCCGTTTGCGCGGCGGATTTTGCATCAATCTTTACAATCTCGCTCTTGTCCTCGATATTCACGTAAACATTCCCTTTGCCGTCCGCCACCGGAAACTCCGGCTTTCCGTCCAGCGGGATGGTCGCAACCACGCTCTCCTTCGCGCCATCGATGACGGTCGCGTTACTACTCCGCCCATTGAAAGCAAACAGGCGCTTGGAGTTCGGGTCATAAACAGCCCCGTCCGGATTCGTGCCCGCTTGCACCTTGTTCTTGATCTCGTTCGTTTTCAAATCGAAGACCACGACTTGATTGGTTCTGCCGTCCGTGATAAAACCTTTGCCCAGATCGTTGGCCGGAAAGATGCCGTGCACGCCGCCTAGCCCGGTGATCTTAGTCACCACCTTTTGCGTGTCCAGATCAATCACCACCACCTCGGTCCCATGGGAAACGTACAGTCTGCGATTATCCGCGTCTGCCGCCAGGTAGTCCCAACCACCGCTGCCCCCGACGTCGATCGAGCCGCTGGTCTTAAACCCCTGCGCCTGTATGGCCGCAGTCGAAAATGTTAAAAGAAGCAACGTAAGTTGTGGCCAGTCTCTTTTCATAAGAAGCTAAGTGTAGTCGATCGGAGGGCATTTTCATTGAAGTTTATCCTCGGCTTACTTGTGGGCCTTTTAGTCATCCCCGTGATGGTGTATTGCTATTTCCGCTTCGGATACGCACCCGTATCAACCAAATCATCCCCGATCCCGTTTGAGCGCACCCTGGCGGGCATGGGCCTTCACGCACGGATTGAGAAGGAGTATCCGCGCCAGGTCCCTTTTAAAGCGAAAGACAATGATTTGCAGAATGCGGCGCATCTCTATCGCCAGCATTGCGCTGCTTGTCACGGTCTGCCCAATAATCCCGAGACCGCCATCTCCAAAGGGATGTACCCGGACCCGCCGCAGCTCTTCAAGGGGAAGGGTGTCACTGATGACGAGGCAGGAGAGACTTACTGGAAAGTCGCCAACGGAATTCGCCTCACCGGCATGCCCGCGTATCGCGGCAACGTGTCCGACCGCGACATGTGGTCCATCAGCCAATTGCTCGCCGGGGCCGATAAGCTTCCCACCGATGTTCAGGCGATACTCAGCGAGCCGGTTCACGAACCTTAGAAAAGCCGCGCCCTTAAATTGATCCGACGTAGATCGGACCCTACGCCACTCCAGCCTTCTTGAACACCGCCAGCGAAGCATCCAGACCCATCTTGGCCGCTTCCTCAGGCGTCTTGTCATTCAGCCGCCCAAACACCTCAACGCTCAACGCATCCCGATATCCGATCTGGTGCAGTGCCCTCAAAAAGCCAACCAGGTTGATCGTTCCCTCTCCCGGCAGCAAGCGCTGGTTATCATGCGCCTGCTCCGGCGGCACATTCGGCGCATCGTTGAAATGCACATGGACGATCCGCTCGCGTCCTGCCGCGATGATGTCGTCCGTCGTGGCTCCGGCCCAATGCCAGTGCCACGAATCCAGCAACAACCCGACGTTCTCCCCACACTCCTTCGCAAACGCCAGCATGTCGGGCATCTTCCAGATGAACTTGTATTTGAACTTATTACGCAACTCCAGCGGCCCCAGAAACTCCAAGCCCAGCCTCACGTTGTGCTTCGCCAGAATCTGCGCACTTCTGGTAAAACGGTCCTGATAAGTCTTCCGCAGTTCCGCCTCCGGAGTATCGCTCGACGGCATGATGTAAGTCATCATGCGGGGACAGTGAATCGCCGCTGCAAAGCGGGCCGCATCGTCCAGTTTCGCAAGCGAAGCTTCAAACGTTGCGTCGTCCTTTCGGAACTCAACCGGAAAATCAATGACCGCCGGCTTGATCTGCAGCTCTTTTAACAGCGCGTTCGTTGCTTCCGCGCCTTCCTTCATCGCTCCGCCGAGCATGATATCGGTCCCTGGAAAACCGGTCTTCGCCGCCAGGCGCGCAAACTCAGGCCACTTCACTCGCCCGTTGATCAGCACGCTGTTTAAGGCGAGGAACATGTTCCCGTTCTTCTGCGCATCTAAAGCACTCGCAACCACCGGCAGACCGGCCAGGATGCCCAGCGTTCGCCGGCGAGTAACTATGGAGTCGTTCATTTCGTCCTCCGATCATATAAAAAGGCCCGTCTGACATCGGTGATGGCAAATTGGGTCTAAAATGCAGTAGGAGACGCGTCAGCACATGAAGAGACCATGTTCCTTGAACCCCAGCCGTCGCGATGTACTTGCAACCGGCGGAGCAGCTGCGCTAGCGGCTTTTGGAATGCCCGCCATAGCGCGCGCCGTGTCAGCCCCGGCAAGTCCCGTCGCGATTGCGCGATGCACCGACTATAAGAACTTTGAGACACAGCTTTCCACCGCGTTCGACCAGATCGGTGGAATCGGTGGCCTTGTAAAAGGCAAAACGGTGGGGTTGAAG
>CBAAAA010000150.1:0-9714 GCA_964658695.1 uncultured Solirubrobacteraceae bacterium
GTGCCCCGCCAGCGACAGATCCTGCCGCTCAGCAGCGGCCGGCGATCGTTCGATCAGGTTCAAGAGCGTCTGCGCTCTTGCGGCGGCCGTGTGGCAGTCGAGAGTACGCTGACGTGCCTTGCCGGCCATCTTCGCTACTTCAGCGGCATCGAATGACAACGCCGCAATTGTGTCTTCTCCACTCGATGCGATAAGAATCTGATCCCCCGGCGTGAAGAACGTTTCCAGTCCGTCCCACCAGTCGCTGAGTACAAGCGTGCCGCAGGCTGCGGCTTCAAAGAGCCGTCCCGACGGGCAATACCCCATGGCAGCCATTGAGGATCTTGTTAGGTTCAGAGTCAGAGGCGAAGAAGAGTAAAAACCCCGGTGCTCGGGAGGTGCGACATGCTCGAAGTGCTTCACATTCGAGGGCCAGCTTTCCACGTTCTGATACATGGCGCCCCCGACGGCGAATCGGGAATCAGGAAGCCGGCGTGCGGCTGCCAGAAGCAGATCTTCAAAAGGCCTCTCACGGTCCTGCGAGTAGGTCCCCAGGTAGGACATGTTCGCCGAATACCCTGGAACCGGACCGGCAGGATAGTAGATATCGGGATCGACCCATCCGTATAGCGTTGCCACATTGCGCGCCGACAATTTCCGTCGCAGTTCCTCAAGCGCCCGCCCACCGGTATAACTAAGTACCAGATCGAAATCAGGCAGGCCATTTGAGGGCAGATACGGAACAGCCTCCCCGCGCTCCAGACGGCTCAGCGTGACTGGCGTATCCATGTCGTAGAACACGCTGCAAGCAGGCTTTGCATCCAGGACGAGGCGGCTGGCGCCTGCACCGTCGGCACAGTAAGAAGTGACCATTCCCACATCCGAGTCCGCCAGTTCACGTTTCGCTAGCGGAAGAACTTCCTCCCAACTGGAGTAGAGGTGCAGATTGACGAACGGGAAGCTCACCGCATCGCGATTTACCGCGTAGTAAGGAACATCGCGCTCGAAGAAGTGAACTTCATGGCCCTTGTCGTGAAGCGCACGGAATAGACCTCGCAACAGAGTAGCGTGTCCGTTTCCCCAGGCAGAACTGATCGAAAGACCAAAGACGACAAATTTCATGCCGTGTGCGAGACCCTATCGAATCTTGAAATTGTAGAAGAATTCCACACTGACGTTGCCATTGTAATCACGCAAACCAACTGCGGAGAACTTAGGTGTTAGATCCCACTCGACGCGAACGATTTCAGAGTTCGCCTGGGTAACGTCTGTGATGTAGGTAAATGTGACGTTGTTGAAGATCTTCTGCTGCAGAGTGACGCGCGCGCTCGGCAGACCATTGTTTCCGGCAACGCTAGGGTCAATCTTGAACTGGCTGAGACCGAAGACGCGCTGAACCCGGCTGGCAAGTGGGTTAGCAACGGCTTGCCCAAGCACTGCGGATTCACCCATCTGGGTATAGGACTGCGTAGGTGTTTGCGGCTGGTTCGCGACGATGTTAGGATCGTTCGGGGTAGTATTCGTTGCCAGCAATTCAACAATCTGCTCGAAGGAGAGCGGTGGATCCGAGCGGTAGGTCAGATTCAGATTCTCCATTGACCCGGAAACTCCAAGCGTAACGTCAACTCCCTGTGCGAGGGTCTCGAGCGAGACGTTCAGGATCGGATCGATGGTGTTTGGATTGTAGAAGTTCACAGTTCCCGTATTGACGGTGTAGGTATTTCCGAAGAACACAAGCTGTCCGTCAGTAACAACCACCCGGCCCAACATGCCGGGAGTCGCGGCCGTTCCACGCACAGTCAGATCCGCTTCGACCGAAAGGCGGTTCGCATAAGTCGTGACGACGTGCAGGTCGGGCGCAGTGAGGATGTGAATGTCGAGCCGCATCCCGGTCAGAAAGCCCGACGGCGCGCTCGGAGTGGTGGGCGGCTTAGAGGCGAAACTGGAAAGAAGCGATCCCGCGTCACTCGACGAGTTGTACGCAATCCGCTGCACTCTGACGTTTCCCGAAACCAGCGACCGTCGAGCATTGCCGATGGCGTTTATCGTTGCACTTGAAGTCACGCTGATTCCGGAGTAACGCACACGCACTCGGTTCGCCGTGGCCTGCACATTGTACGTGAACGAATTTCCGGTCAGTCCGGCAAAACCAGTTACCGACACCTTCCCGCCGCCGCTCTCGGCTGTGAGATTTT
Organism: uncultured Solirubrobacteraceae bacterium; assembly: GCA_964658695.1. GTDB lineage: Bacteria > Acidobacteriota > Terriglobia > Bryobacterales > Bryobacteraceae > Bog-105. The sequence goes on from CBAAAA010000150.1 coordinate 2,175, forward strand.
GAATGGTTGCGCCCGTGCCATTCAGTTGGATGACGCCGTTTGCATTCGAGAGGCCGTTTGGCGACAGAGCATAGTTCACATTTGCATCCTTGAGCACGATACTTCCATTTACAAGTGGCTGGCTGAACGTGCCGTGCACGGCGGCATCTAACGTAAGTCCACCGCTCGAATAGAAGTCTCGATTGGCGTCCTGAACCATGCCCAGATCAACGTGGCCCTTCATCTGGAGGTTCAAGGGGGCAACCTGATCCTTCAGATTGGCCCGGCCAGACACCTGAAGCGTGGAGGATGGGCCTTTGAGAAGAAACTGCTGCACTGTTACCACGTCGCTGGACAAGGCGACTATCACGGGACCTTCGTTCTCGATAGTCACGGAGCGGCCGGCTCTCGCTCCAGTCGCAGATGTAACAGGACTGGTTTGCGCAAACAACTTGTCGAGCTCCAGCCGTGCAGTCAGGCGGTCGGGATCAAGAACCGGACCATTCACTGACGCCTTGCCCTCAAGAAGTCCTTCAAAGGCCGGCGGAATGCCTGATTGCGAGGGAAGAAAAGGCACAATGTTCGAATACCGGATGTTAGTGAAACTGAGGTCTGCCTGCAGCGGGTAATCGCCAGTGAGTTCGGAGTGACCCTGTCCGTGCACTTCGCTCTTTGCGAGATTGGAGTCCAGCCGGAAATTCAGACGAGTTCCTGTTGTTCTTGCATCAAACACAAGTTGACCGAGGCTCTGCCCGTTCATTTGCAAACCATTCGCCGAGGCATTGGCGTTGAGGCGCGAGAAGAGCATCCGCTCTTTTCCCTTCTCATCGCGAAGCTCCCCGGCAAGATCGGCGCTCATATGCAGTGTTCCATTTACTCCCAGATCAGCCGTCTTCACATGTTGAATTTTTGCGAGCTGAATGTTACTGGTATTGAGATTCAGCTTCAATGCTCCTGTTGTGAAGCTTCCCTGCGGATGCTGGAACGAACCCGTCAGCGTGAGATTGCCGGCCGGCGTGTTTAGCGCAATAGAGGAGATGTCGATCAGGTTGTTAGTGTAGTGAACTTTGCCGCCAAGGCTGTCGATCGGCTCCGCATAGATGTTGGCGTCAGCGAGCGCAAAACCAAGGTCCGCTCTCGGCGCAGTCATGGTTCCGGAAACGCTTGCGTCAACCGAGAAATCTCCGCTTGCCGGAATAGCGGACTGACCCGTAATGCTCAATAGTTTCGCAACTGAGAGGTGTTTGATGGCGGCCCTTGCATCGGTCGGATAATCAGGTGAGAGAGTTGTCCGACCGTTCACGGCAACATTGGAACCGGCAAAGTTAGAGCTCACCTGGTAAGTTACGACCCGGTTGACCGTTTTTGCGGTTGCGGTGAGGTCGCCTGCATCCTGGTTCTGTACACGAAGATTTCTGGCAGACAGATCGGCCGCCACGTTGTCAAGATCGAAGGCAGTCTGCTTGTTTACTTCGTGCAGATGTCCGGCAGCATCAGCAGTCAGTTGAAGCGCGCCAGCAGCGCCAGGACTCTTTTGCTGCAGCGCTTTAAGGTTGGCGAGCTGAATGGTGGAGCTGCCGAGGTGGAACTGCAGGCTCCCAGTTGTAAAGGCATCGCGTGGGTGCTGAAAACGAGCGGTAGCGTTGAAATCGCCGGCGTCGCTGGTGATCTGGAATGGTGAGAGCGTCACCAGGCGATCACTTAAATTCACTTGAGCATAAATGCGATGAAACGGCTGATCGTAAGCGGCGCCATTTAACACTTGCAGGACCGCGCTTCCAAGAGGATTACCGTAAGTCCCGTTGATATGGATGTCGGAGGTGACATCGCCTGCCGCGGGGATAGAGGATTCGCCGGCCAAACTGAGCAGATCCGGTACCGTAGCGCCTCGCAACGTAACATTTGCAGCAATAGGAGAAGTGGGAAGCGGAGACCATTTCTTCAACCCAAGAGAGAGATTGAATGCGGACTTCAGAGGCCCCCGGGTGAGGGATCCATTGCTTATCTCAGCCCCAGAAGGCGAAGCGGCCAGATCGAGCGCAAAGTTGTCGAAGGCACGCCCCTCCATGGCGAATCGATCGACCGCAAGATGACTGGCGACGTGGGGCGATGAGAGATTTCCTGTGACCTGCGCCTGCAGTGAGGCGCTTCCGCCCCGCAGTTGAATCGGAAGTTCCGTCTGCGGCTTATCCGCCGCGAAATTCGCCGCGGGTAGAAAGTCATTCAGATCCTGAGAGACCAGCTTGAGAGTAAGCTGCTTGTTCAGAGCGCCTGAAAGATCCAGTCTAGTGCTCGGAAGAGCGACGTAGGAGCTGCCCAGGTCCACTAGCCCGGTGGGACCCGAGTACCTTGCGAGTAACTGACCGTGTACCGGCACCCCACGTGTCCCCGGAGTAATATCGATCTTTGCCTGTGCGTTGTAGCCAGTCGTTCCTTTCGCATTCAGGTCTCCAGTGGCGCGCAACGTACCATCGAGTGTTCCGTCATACCCTAGATGCTTTCCAGTAAAGAGGAACGCGAGAACTGGGAGCGAGAAGTTCTGGAGGTTGCCTTCAACACTCAGCCGCTGAAGCTTCTCGATGAAGATTTTTGCGCCGAGAGAACCACCGAGAGCGTTCAGCTTCAGTCCATCCATGCTGATCAGGTACGGGTCGGCATGGAACGGGGAGCGCAGATTGACATCATTGAGACGCGTGGTTCCGCTTTGGATCGAAATAGCGTGAGAATCCAGAATGCCGTTCACTCGGTAGTTATTCTGAGCGTCCAGGCTTGCGTTTCCATTCAAGACGAGAGCGCCATCAATTATTGGCGATGTCACGTTGAAAAGTCTGCTCAGTTCATCCAGCGCCAGGTTGGCGCTGAACTTTGCTGTCTCCGATGAACTAGCTGAGTTGCGGGCTCTACCAGAGGCGGCAAAGGTAGTCTTGCCGAGCGCCAGGTTGGCAGTGTTGATCTGAAGAACGTTATTCTGGTCGTCCATGCGGACGCCGAACTCCGCCGTGATCTGTTTGGGCACATCGCGGGCCGCAACATCGATCGGCAGATCGAAACTGCGCGCCATCTCAGGCAACGAGACCCGGGCATTCAAGTGGACCTGTATGTCAGGCGCGTTAAGATGTTCGAGCGCAGCATCGAAGCCAATACTTGAAGCATCGGTGTTGATTGTCGCCCCGGCAACGCGAATGGCATCGCCTTCTATGCTGACTGGGACGTTGATGTGGGCCCGCAACGGCGGACGCGCACCGGAGGTCAGCACCAGCGGATCGATCTGGAGACTGCCCGAGTAGCTCGGATGAAGAACGTTGTAGTTCAGCACAGCATGCAGGTTCTCTCCGCGACCGCTAAAGGCAGTTTTCCGCTGGGCGTATTCGAGAAGGCCGTTTTCAAGCAGGAACTCTCCCACCTTCAGATCCACCACGGTCTGAAGGCCATTGCTGTTGCTGGATTGCGTCTTGACCTTGGGTTCGGGAACGTTGGTTTTGCCGTCCGGGTACACGATCAGATTGACCGCCGGGCGCTGTACGCCTATGTAGGCCAAGTCGATGGTGTGCGCGATACCGGAGAACAGCCGTAGATGCAACTCCAGAAGCTCGACACTAAGTAGCGGATGTACAGTCCTCGATTCAGCGCCATGGATGACGAAGTTCCTGATTCTGACGGTGAGATGACGCCAGTCGAACTGGAAGGAACCGAGATCGACTTTACCACCGGTTGACTCTTCCGCTGTAGCGATGATCTTGCCACGAACGTAGTTGGAGAACCAATCGCTTTGCAGCACGAAAAGCGCAGAGGTGAAAACCACCAGCAGCAGCGCTGCCAGGCCGCCGAGAATGGATAAGATAAGCTTCGTGCGCTTACTCATTGCAGACCTTGTTCGAGATAGTTGATTTTGGTACTCTTGCGCTGTTCATCCAGCCAGTCGAAAAACAGTTTGTTCACTTTCTGTCCGGAGATGATGTTCGTAATATCCTGCCGTAGATCACTCAAGCTGGACTTACCGGTTTGACGCTTCAACGCCGCCAGATTATCGTGATAGTACTTTTCTACTTCTGAATCGTTCACGTAAGCCGCCGGTTTGAAGCGGGCGTCGATGAATTGTAAGACTGTGAGCTGCAATTGGAATTGAGCTTTGAGCTCGAGAGGATTTAGACCGTAGCGGCGCAACGCCTGCTCAAAACCAGCGTCGGTTCTGTACCGCTGCTTCCGGATGCCGGCAAGCTCATCGTCGGCTTCCCTGGGAGTGGCTTCCGGATAGTCTCCCAGTTTTATTTCCCGTCTGATAAAGACTTGGTCGATGAGCCGGTTCGCAGAGGCCTTGCGCGCGGCCGCGTTAAGGTCAAGCGGCTTACCGTTCAAGAACTCAGTGACTCGCATGTCACGGTCGATATCGCTTTGTTTGATGATGGAGCTTCCAATGATGACTGCTATGCGATCAATAACCTCGGCGGGCAGCAGCGCGCTTCCCCACAGTAGAAGTGTGAGCGTACGCAGCCACATCAGAACTTCTGTCCAATCGAGAAGAAGAAATTGAAGCGGCTGAGACTTTGTGGTGTTGCGGTGCAAGCCGGAGTGGTGCCGATCTGGGTAGGCTTACAGTTCAGTAACTGCTCGGTGGTTTCAGTACTGTTGCTAAAACCCAGGTAGTGCGGAGGATTCAAAGCGTAAGAGAAATCCACACGAACAGGCCCGAGTGGTGTTCGGTAGCGGATACCAAACCCTGGAGCCTGAACGGCGAAATTGAAGTTTTGGTAGCTGGGCGCTGTACTCTGCTGTTTGTAACTGAGAGACATGTCACTCAGGGTGGTGTAGATATTGCCCATGTCTTCGAAGAGAACGCCGCTGATATTCGGACCGAGAAGTGGAAAGCGGAGTTCCACCGTATTGAAGAAGAGCGCGTTGCCACCAATGGGGAATCCTGTGGCGGTGGTGTTGGCAGTTCCGTTGGCAGAGCCCGGCAACTCTGTTGAGGTACCGATATCGCGTGGGCCGGCCTGGTTGTCGGCAAAGCCGCGATCCGAAACACTTCCGCCCCCAAAGAAGCGTTCCGGAAGAGGGATCGAATCGAAACTGGCCGTTCCGGCGGGGACATTGAATGGCATAATCACGCCGAATTGGGTCTGCCGGGCGAGCACCAGGTTTCTGCCGAACTGAGTGTATGTCGAGTTGCGCGCAAGCACTCGAAGGAAGTCACGCTGCGAACCCAGGTAACTGGTGGCGACACCGGCGTCGATGGTATTCCAAAAGCCGTGATGCGCATCGGCCGCGTTGTCGCGGTGATCCTGAATGTAACTGAGCGAAACGATTCCGATCCTCACCGGTTGAGAGAACAGCGGGATGAGCAGCGAGGGAATATTGATCCCGCCGGTACTGACACGTCGATAGTCAAAGCGGAGCGACAACGTGGAGGCACGACTCAGGCGCTGAGAAGTCGCTATCGACACTTGAGCGCGGCGCGAGGAAAAGGTCTGAACATCCTGAGTCGTGTCATACAGAAGCGCGAACGTAACAGTGCGGTTCAACGACCCAAGGAAGCGCGGGACAACGTAAGTCAGGGCTTCCCTCTGTTCGAGGCTGGAATACCGAAGTTGAAGCGAGAGCGTCTGGCCGATGCCGCCGAAATTGAGGCGGCTCACATCGAAAGAAACGATAGGCGACGTGCCCTTGGAACCGCCGGCGTTGCTAAGCACGTTAGTCGTTGCGCCGAACTGACCAATCTCAAGACCAGCGCCGACCTTGAAAGAGTAGCGCGCCGCTTCCTCAAAATCATAGAGAAGGTATTTGTATCGGTTGCTGCCATCGGCATCCTGCAGTGCGCTGTTCACGTTTGAGAAGACGCCAAGATCGGCCAGTTGACGGGAGATCTCGTTGATCTTTGTCATCGAGACCGGATCCCCATCGTGAACGGTAATTTTCTTATCGATGAGAGACGTCCTGGTGCGGTTCAGCCCGGAGAGGATCACTTTACGGACGAACTCCTGCGGACCTTCATAGATCCGGTAGGTCAAATTCATGGTGGCGGGATCGGTACCGGGAGTCACGCGATAGGAGAACCTTGCGCCAAGGAAGCCGTGATCGAAGTAATAGGACAGGATGCGGTTCCGGTCGGAAGCGATATTGACCTGCGAGAACGGCTGCCCCTCGACGGAATAAAGCTGATCATGAATCGGCGCGATCTCCAGCCGCGAAGTACCAAGGATTTCCAGCTTCGAGACTTTCCACTGCTGCCCGGCGTAGATATTGAACGTGACGCCCAGATCTCCCTCTTTACCGAGGTATTTCGTTTTGACGGCAGACGTGACTTTCACGTCGCGAAACCCGTTGGCAAGATAGAGGTTTTGAATGGCCTGTTCATCCTGCTCCTGAAAGGTCTCGCTGTAGCGCCCGTATCGAAGCAGAATGGACTTAGTCTGCAGAAACATACGTTCCCGTATGATGTCCAGTCCGAAGTATTCGCCGCCGATGATGTCAATCTTCACTAATCGCTGCCGTTGACCCAGCGCAACGTAGTAATTGATTCTTTCTTCGTCGTTCTGTTCCGGTTCATTTCGAAAAGTAACATCCACATCCGGGTAGCCTCTGGATTGGAAGTAATCCTTGATATTCCCAGCGCCTTCGGCTAGCAGATCGCGATCCACGGTTCCTTCTTCGTAGACCGGCACGAGGTTCCTGATCTTGGACTTCGACAGTTTGGCTTCAACCGCTTTGATGGTGACCTTGGGTCCGGCGTCGATCATCAAAGTGGGTTTCAGGCGATTGGTCCCAGAGTCGTAGTCGAGGGAATCCATATCGACTACCGCGGTCAGGCGCCCCTGCCTGGCATACTTCTTGGCAACTTCTTCGGTGCCCTTGTCTGTAAGCTCGGCTGTAACCTGACGCCATTTTTTGATCAGGGGAATGCGCCAGCCGGTCGCCTTGAGGATGGCCTTATCGGACAGCTTTGGTGTTCCCTTAATCACGGGGGCTTCATAGCGAGCGCGCTTCCCGGCGGCAACGTAAAAGCGGATGGTGACCTGATGAGTGACTGGATCGACGATGGTCGCGGCGCCAACCTGCCCCTCATAGAGGCCGTTCTCACGCATCACCTGTTCGATACTTCTCTTCGCTGCTTCGACATCATCCGGGTTGAAAGGAGTTCCCAGATAGAGCTGCGCATCGCTCAATATGACGCCCCGGCTTGGTGGATCCGATACCTTCCCCTCAAGACTCACGTTACCGATGAACAGGCGCGCGCGTGTAATAAATCGAATCGCGACTCCGCTGCCGGAGGGTTCCGCATCCACCTGAATGTTGTCATAAAGCCCGCTTGCAAACAAATGATCGATGGTGGTTGCGACCTGCATGAGGTCGAGAGGCTCACCGGGCTGGACGAGTTGCATCTGGTGTAAATCCCGTTCGTCGATGGGCTGCTGAGCGGGCTCGTATTTGACGGAGGTTACGACCTTGCCGCTAAACTGCTGCTGCGAGAGAACGCGGGAAGGGCTGAATAGAAGAAGCGTACAAAGCAGGCAATAGGATAGGACAGAAAGAAAGCTTCTCGTCATTGGCAATAAAAACTTTGGCA
>CBAAAA010000151.1:0-6099 GCA_964658695.1 uncultured Solirubrobacteraceae bacterium
CTATTTACTCTGGGCACGTTTTCTCCTTAGGTAATAATCCGCCTCAGTTGGCGATTCGAGAGTCGCAGGCACGTGCGGCGCGCTGCTACTACTCTTGCAATTTTGCTGACGTTTGCTGCTTCTAGTACGGAAGCATGCTGCGCAGCTTGGCCTGATCCGTAGAATCGGCGATCACGGTTCGACCGAGCTTTCGCTTGCGCGAACGCGGTTTTGACGTCAAGATATGACGTGCATTTGCATGACGCCGGGCAATCTTGCCCGTACCCGTCTTCTTGAAGCGCTTGGCTGCGCCCTTATGTGTCTTCAGCTTGGGCATAACTGTCCTTGGGAAGGTGTAATTTGATCGAGTCGCGCGAACGGGCATACGAACGCACGTAGGGCGGTGATCCCGAAGTCAGTATAACAGAGGTTCTTACCTCCATTCCTTTACAGGCGGTAAAAACCCCTACTTCGACACGCGATGCCGGTCAAACCACCACGCCCACGGCAACAATAGAAACATCCCGACAACCCCAGCCCAGGCAATCGCGCGAACATCCACGTCGCCGCCGTCGCTCCCGCCCCCAAGATAGAACCAAAGCAGCAGCCCCAGGTAAACAATCAGCGGATAAAGGCCGATGCGATCGCTGCGCGAGTCGCATGCACGTAAAGCCAGACTCCAGCTGCGAGCAGGGAAGGCTCCACCGCGATCGTTCCGGCAACCGAGTTCCACAAACCGAGACCAACCTTCGGCCCGCCCGGGTAAAGCGACAGGTCCCGGACGATGTGTCACCCAGTCTAGAATCCAGTGGCTGACCACAAGGATCCAGACGACGAAGGCTCCCGGCCGGTACCGGGACAGAAGGTAATAAACAGAGGCAAAAGCGGTGGCCCAGTCGATCGACATCAACAAGCTGTGCGACCCACGGGTACGACACAAAGTCCAATGGAGTGAAGCGTGTGTTCCCGGGATCGCCGCGAACCGGTTTACAGCCGAGAAGAAGAAGTACGGGCACAGAATGTCCAGGAACAACGGTGCTGCGATCAGCACCGCAAGGCTCGTCCTGAGAGCCGATTTCTGGCTCCGAAACCGACCGCAAAATGCCCTATGAACATATTGCCGGAGCGCTACTGAAGACCCTCTCTCTCGGCGCCCTCTTGAGCCGCATCGGAACCAGGTAAAGCGGATTTGCATCCAGGCGTTCTAAACAACACCTGCTGCTCCCAGTATCTACACGACGACGGGTGCATCAAGACGGAAAGCGGCTGCCCATCAGAGGCGGCAGGTTCGACTCCCAGAATCGACTTGACGTTGGAACTAACCTGCAGGACCGTCGGATCCTTTTCGTTGACCGCTAGCAGGATGCCGTGCGGTTGGATCAAGCCAGGGATGTGGATCTGCTCTCGATCGCACTTTGTGAGGTCAACGTTTTGCGCGGTGATAAGCTGCAAAGATGCGTGGTCCGCATCGACAACCGACTGGGGCTGGGAGACGGTATGCATGTAAGATTCCAAGGCACCAGCACTCAGATGCTTCCGGATCTAACATCGTCCCACTTTGTATTGAGATTAGAAAGTACTCTCCGCCGTCAGTTATACCCATACGGGCTGCTGTACCGTTTGCGACGGAGACTTGGATTTGTCAAGCTTGGTGCTGAGACATGTGCGACATAACCATCGCGAGAGCGCCTGCACCTAGCGCCTTTACCACCGTTGGGTGTTGTGCGTAAAAGCTGCCCGCTTCGTCGATAATTGACGGGTTATTCTTTTCCGCCTGAGCCGCAAGGTCGTGTACAGCTCCAGGAGAGACTTGCTGCGCCTGTTCGGGCGTCACTTGTCCATTGGAAGAGCCGCCGAGAAGCCCCGCTAAGGAACTGGAACCGATCGCCCCCGGTCCCGCGGCGTTCAGTAGCTTGCTTAGAATCCCCGCCTGTTGTTGCCCGTTTGAGTTGCTAAACAACTGGCTGATCATCTGAGCAAAGGGCGGCGTCTCATTCGACCGGAATGCATTGGATATGCCGCCTGCCAGATGTGACTGCGATGCGTTTTGAGACACCTGCTCGAAGTCCTGCTCCGCAGTTGCCGTGTTCGATGCTCCGCCCACATACTGCTGGAGCATTCCCATCAAGTTACTTAGTCCCATGATTCCTTAAACGGTCCTGCGAAACAGTGCGTGGTAGATTACCAGCACCAATACTGCCCCAACGACCGCGACGATCATGCTATAGAGATTCAGCCCAGTAACACCGGACGCCCCAAACAGACTGAATACAAATCCGCCGACCATCGCGCCGACGATTCCGAGTATGATATCGAGGAGCAGTCCCTCGCCTCGCTTATTTACTAGCTTGCTTCCGATAAAACCGGCAATCAGACCCAACACTAACCACGCAAGAAATGACATCCTTGTTTTCTCCTGAGATTCACTCGCTTAATAGAAGTCCTAACCGCAGAAGAGTTACAGTGAATCGCGTTTCTCGCTTAAGGGCGGTCGGGCATCCTGGGAACATGAGACTGGTTGCGTGCGCACTTACAGCGGCTCTGGCTTTCCCGGATCTTGCCTTATCGCAGAGGATCGTGGACGGCCTAACTGAAGCATCTTCCGTGACGCGCACAGCAAAGCTTATCGCGGCGCTCCAAGAAATCGAGCAGCTGGCGGCGTTGGATTCCGCCAGCTCCGACCCTTCGAAGGCTTTGATTCTGCGCGAGAAGATTCTCTCTAACGTGGTCTCCGCCTCGCTACAGGTAGACGCAACCGTGGCTCAAATCGACAACGAGATCGCCCAGGCCAATGAGCTTCGGGGGTACCTCGCCGACCGAAGAGACAAGGCAGTGAATCGCTCCAACCTGTGGAGCATTATCGCCGGCGGCGGATTGGGAGGCGCGAGTGCCGCTCTGCAGTTGCCTTCCGGGCAGAACACCGCGTCATCGATCGTCGGTATTACGGCGGGCGCACTCTCTTCGAGCCTGGCAATCTCCGGGATTCGCGCCCAGAAAGGAGGCGCCAGAGTCTTCGAATTCAGCTCCAACATGTTGGCGCAGTTTTTCGATCGAACTCCGCTCGAAGACAGTAACTATGACCCGATTGTCTGGAGCTTTCTGAACGATGTCGCACCCACCGACGCCGGCCAGCTCACCAGAAAAGATCGTTTGATTCACACCTGGTATAACCTGAAGCGCATTGACGCGCCGGGCAGTGTTGTTGCGAAAAGGAAGGTGGACCGGGTCACCAGTCAGCCCTCCGACAAGTTGCAATTGACCATAGATGACCTGGAAGACCGCGCTGCGATGCTCGGGGATGTGCGGGCGAAGATCTCGTTTCTGAAGCGCGATTTAGCGGCGCTTCTCTTCGCCCTCCCCGGGCAGTGAGCGGCCCAACGCTGATCCATCCCTTCTATCCATCCCATCCCTGATACCCATGAAAATTCGTAATAACGGTTGCTTCGATCCGATCATGCGTTTGACGCAACCGACTACGACTCGGACACGAAGAAGTCTAATTGATGTTTGCAGCCGACATCATCTTCTTCTCCTAACAGGCATTCGGGTCACTGAGGGGGAGCCGGACGATAAACCGGGTCTCGCCGGGTTGGGATTCGAAATTAACATCTCCCTGGTGGGCAATCACGATCCGGCGAACCGCGTCCAGACCCAGGCCGGTTCCTTCCCCCACCGCCTTGGTGGTGAAGAACGGTTCAAAGATACGGCCCTTGAGTTCCGGCGGAATGCCCGGGCCGTTATCGATCACCTCAACCCTGGCGTGCCCGTCCAGACAAGAGGTACGGATCAGCAGTTTGCCGTTGTCCTTCATTGCGTCCGCCGCATTGATGATGAGGTTCGTCCAGACCTGGTTCAGTTCGCTCCCGCGTGCGCAGATCGGAGGCAAATTCCGGTCATACTCGCGGGTGATCTCAATCCCGTGCTTTAATCTATGTCGCAACATCACTAGCGTATTTTCCAAGCCCTGGTGGATATCCACTTTCTGTTCCGGCATGCGGTCCATGTAGGAGTATTCTTTTATGGCGGCAACAAGGTCGGAAATACGGCCCGCGCTGCTCTCAATTTCTACCGCCAGCCTGCTGATTGTGAACGCCGCCGTGAGCCTGACCAGCACATCGTTCAGGAACTGCTTGGGAACATTCTCCTCCACCCGACGTAAAGTGTCCACGGTGCAGCCGAGGTCCACGAGAGAGGTTGCAAGACTCCAGGAGGCCTGAATGTTCCGCCGCTGCAGCCACGAGGACAATTCTTCTTCCCGATCACTTCTCTCAAGCGAGTCGAGAGGCTGTTGAGGACCGGCCTGCTCGGCCCAGTCGCGCTCGAGTTGGGCGAGAAACACACGAGACTCCAGCGGGAGACCTCCCCGGTCAAGCTTCACCGCCGCGCAACGAATCTCTTTCAATGCGATTCGCAAATTGCTGGCAGCCCGTCGCGCCGCCGCAGCGGGATTGTTTAATTCATGCGCAAGGCCGGCCGAAAGCTTTCCCAGCGACAGCAGCTTTTCGTGCTGCTGGTCCGCCGCGGTCGATTCACGTACGCGATCCGTAAGGATGTTGACCAGACGGTGCTGAAGGACAGGAAGCCGGCGTTGCAGTTCGTCGAAGTGCCTTTTGTGCAGGGCGGCGATTCGGGTCGGTCCGAGGGCACGGATAGTAGTCGGATATGTGGTCAGCCTGGAATAGGGGAGGAGTCCGGTTATCCGGCCGGAATGAGCGGTAAAAATCCGTCCATCATCCCGTTCACCTCGCATGCCGCCGCGCAAAATGATGGTGAGGTGCACGGCCGGGTCGCCAGGACGTATGGTGATTTCGCCTGGTTCCAGATCGATCACTCCCATGAGCGAGGCCAACCATGCAAGTCCCTCCTCGGGAAGATCAGAGAGCGCCTCGATCGAACGTAGCTCCTCCACACTCGGATGGGGTGCAATCTCGACCCGCTCGGCGGTTAACTCTCCGTTCGTCATATCTTACTCAGGTATTGATGCACGAACTGTATGGCGACAGAGCCTTCTCCCACCCCGGACGCAACCCGCTTGATGGAGCCGTAGCGAACGTCTCCTACCGCAAAGACGCCAGCCACATTAGTTTCGAGCAGTGCCGGGTCACGATCGAGCGTCCAGTTTTTGGGTCGCTTGCCGTCTCGCAGCAAGTCCTGGCCAGTGAGGATAAAGCCGCGCTCGTCGCGTTCAACGGCGCCATCCAACCAGCTGGTGCGCGGTTGCGCCCCGATGAAAATGAAGAGCGCGCTTGCGGGAACCCGCCTGGTCTCGCCGCTCAGTCCACAGGCGATATCGATGGCTTCCAAGTGAGTCTCCCCATGGACCTCCGCGACCTGCGAAGTGGTCTCGACATGGATGTTGGGCGTCTGCTGTATCTGGTCGATCAGATACTGGGACATGGTGGCCGCCAGCGACGGACCGCGCACCAACATGATGACGCGGCGCGCGAATTTCGCAAAAAACATCGCCGACTGTCCGGCAGAGTTCGCACCGCCAACCAGGTACACATCTTCGTCTTGACAAGACATTCCCTCGGTAGATCCGGCGCCATAATAGACACCCGCACCCTGCAGCCGGTCCTCACCCGGGATGCCCAGCTTGCGCCATTGCACGCCGGTGGCGAGAATCAGCGCGTGACAGGAAAACTCGGTGCCGTTGCTGAGCCGGACATATCGATAGGGACCATCGGAGCGGATGGAAGTCGCTTCCTGTGGAGAAACGATCTCGACTCCGAACCGGCGCGCCTGATCGACAGCGCGGCGGGCAAACACTGCGCCTGACAGACCGGACGGGAATCCAAGATAGTTTTCGATGCGAGAGCTCAGCCCGGCTTGACCGCCAGGCGCCTCTCTTTCGATCATGATCGTTTTGAGCCCTTCGGAAGCGCCGTACACTGAGGCAGCCAGTCCGGCCGGTCCGCCGCCCACGATCGCTACATCGTAAAAATCCATTCCCGCGCTGGTACGCAGGCCGAGCCGTTCGACTACTTCCGCGAGCGCGGGTTGCTCCAATCGCTCCCCTGAGGGAAAGATGACGATAGGCAGCTTTGACGTGCTTCCATTGGAGGTGCTGAGAAGGCGCTTGACTTCAGGAATGCGGTCGGCGGCCTCGGCGTCCAGCCA
>CBAAAA010000151.1:6199-9709 GCA_964658695.1 uncultured Solirubrobacteraceae bacterium
TTCGCCTCCGGATACAACTTCATGGCCTCAGCTAATGTTTCAATTCCGTTCATCTGAGGCATGCGGTGATCCACCAGCAGGAGCGCCACAGGCTCGGCACGCTGCAGCAATCTTTTTAAAAGTTCCAGCGCGCTTCTTCCGGACTCAGCGCGGAGAATCCGGTACTTCTCGCCATAACGCTGCCTCAAGTCGCGTTCGATGGAGGCTAGGACTTCAGCATCGTCGTCAATCGTCAGGATTACCGGGCGCGCCATGTCTCATTATTGTCCCGCAGGTATTGACGATCTGCTCTCGTCCAGCTTCCCAAACAGACTATCGAGCGCCTTTTTCATCTTCTCCGAGGCGTGTTTGACCGCCTGCTCGATCTCGGATGCTTCACTGCTGGTCGTCACAGGTTGGTGCCCGGCCGGGCGAGCTTCAATCAGGCATCGTTTATCGATGCCTCCCTTTGCACCGTTCTCGTCGCTGATGTGAACCTCTATTCGGGTCAGATGATTGCTGAAACGACCGAGCGCGTGATTCACTTCCGCTTCAACGAGTGACGTTAGTTCTGTGTCGCTCTTAATGTGATTGTCGCCATAAACCTGAATCTGCATACGTTTCCAGAATGGCAGGTTGCCGTTTCGTCTATGCCTGCATTCTGAGATCGACGAGAAGCGAGTTCAACTCGTCCCGTCCTGATGGCGATTCAGGAAGAGAGGAGTTTGCTGCCGCAGTCTCCAGTTCTGACCTGAGCTTGCGAATTTCCTCCCCATGGAACCAGAACTCAGTTGGAGAGAGTGTCTGATTCTCGCTCCCGGAAATCTTGCGATTCACAAGTTCCGGAATAAAAGAAAGCCGGCGTCCACCATCGAGATGGTTGATATTCGCTTCCACTTCTCCCGTCCGCATTAAGTGGATGCCAGTCAGCAGCACTCGATATACGTACAACAGCGGTTTGACTCGTGGCGGACTTTCCTTCAAGAAGAGCTTCCACTGAGTATCGGCAAACCCAAAGTAGTGGTGTACGTGGTGACGAGTTATACATCGCCTTGCAATCGCCTTTAGCGCATCGTGTTCGGGGCGCGTGGCAACAATTAAAGGGGAGTAGAGTTGCTCCAACACGTAACCGTTGCGTTTCAAAAGCATGCTGAAGAACTTGTAAGCGTCATGAGTGACCAGGTCAATCTCCATACCTTGCCTCATCCCGGTTTGCTCAACAGTCTCTGTTGCAGGAAGCAATCCCAACACTTGTCGCAACGGCAGCAGATGGCATCCACGCAGGTCGAAGTCAGAATCCGCTGACGGAAACCCGTAAAGATGAGCGCCGCTAATTGTTGCGAACAACAGTGGATAGGGGTGATCCGAGATCTCAGACCTCAAAAGGTCAAAGTCAATCACGCTCACGCAGTAACTGCCGAGCGCCGGGCTGCTAACAGTAAGTGGTTTGCGCGCTCATAATCGGGGTGCGGAGGTAGCTTTGTACCTTCGAGAGCCGAGTCAAGCTCGGCGTGGAGTGCTAATCGCCAGCTTTCAACCTGATCCCATGCCATCTCACCTTCTCGAATCGCCAGCAAAGCATCTCGATGGGTTTCAGTCTGAAGTGGCACGAAGCCCTCCTTCAAAATCGTTATGCCAGACAACAGCAGGCGAATCAAGTGCATCACATGCTTCCATTTCAGATTGTGACCGTTTCGCAGATCCTGCTCCAGTTTTTTGAATTGCGAGAATACATAGGCATTGTAAGTTCGATGAACATGTTGCGACAGGAAGAGTTGGCGAACGGCGAGCAGTTCCTCGGCAATGGGCGAAGCTAGCTCAACCAGCGGTGAATACAGGCATTCGAGCACGTTCGGATTGGCTCTGAGCGCAAGGCGAATGAACTTCTCGATTTCCCAATAGACTTCTTCCCGATCCGTCTGTAACTGTTCGGGAACTCCAGCGAGCGACCAATGAAGATGTGCGGGCGGGAGATAAAAACCGCGCCGATCCACGTCCGATTTAGGGTTTGCCAGGCCATAAGCTGTGGAACCGACAACGCAACGGTACTCCACATACTGAAGAAGATCTCCGGTTGTTATGTCCGACTGCATCTCATCCTGTTGTTGCCGATACAACGTGAGGCCGGCGCGGTGAAATGCGCCTTCAGTTCCGTCCGGGAAGCGAACCCGGTAAGCCTGCTCCGGGCTGGCCGGCGTGTAGGTAATCAAACCAATCTTGCGGCCAGTCCGCGTCAACACTTTGGTTCCAGCGGGCAAGACGAGGTGGTATTGCTTCAACTAATCACCGCGGGCTCTGTCCAGCGTTTCAGGTTCCCGCATACTGGTCGAACGCGTTCCGCATGACGGAGCGCGGCGCCGACTCACCGGTCCAGATTTCGAACTGGCACGCCGCCTGTTCGAGCAGCATCTCGGAACCGTAAATAATTGTGCGGCCCTGTTCCTTTGCGCGTTTCAACAATAGCGTCTCGTGCGGGTTGTAGACCATGTCGAGAACCACATCGGCTGGAACGTTGTCTGGAAAGAGCACCCGATCGGGATTGGTCGACATGCCTACCGGCGTGGCGTGCACAAGCGCGTCGAAATGCTGTCCTTCGGCTTCCGGAATGCTCAGGCTTCGACCTTTGACTACAGCGGCGAGGGTTGCAGCGCTTGCGGCGTTGCGACCGGTAATCGTGACCTTCGATCCGGCATCAGCGAGGGCCACGGCTGCCGCTCGCGCCGCGCCTCCGTATCCGGCGATCAGCACCGAAGCGTGCGCGAGCCGCAGATGCTTTGCGAGAGGTTTCAGAACTCCCGCCGTATCAGTGTTCGCACCGCGCCACTTACCGCCTTTTCTCCAGACGGTATTCACCGCGCCAATGCGTTTTGCGAGCGGTTCCACAACGTCCAGATAGCGCACCATCTTCCGCTTATGAGGAATGGTGACACTGAACCCGGCAACGGGTAATTCCGTGGCCACTTTCATCCAATCCGCCAAACAGTTGCCGGCGACAAGAAACGGTAGATAGACAGCATCGATCCGTTTAGATTGGAAGGCGCGATTATGAATCATTGGCGACTTCGAATGCGAAACCGGATCGGCGATGACTCCGTAGATCCGGGTCTGCCTGGTCACCTTATCAGCTCGGTACAGCGTGCGCATCAGCTTCGCCGGCATCTGTCCTGCCGCTGTGCCGCCGCAATGTGACGGTGCGGCGTAGGTAAAGGCGCAGCCAAGTGAAGGAGCAAGTACGCGCGTTAAGGCGCCGGTTTCCGACATCGCGAGCGTTATAAGCGGCTCATCCGAATGCTCGCGCGTGAATTGGATCAGGCGCAGATTGTCGCTGGGCTTTCGCGCCATGGTGGCAACCTTGTACGCGTCGGCGGCAATTTTGCGAAGACGCTTGAGAACAGGACTCAAAGCGGGCGTGCTGTCAAAGTTGTGATACGAGACGATGAGGGATGCCACTGTGCGCACGGAGGCGAGAGCCCCTCCGATGCACTCGGCCGACTCCACCTCGAGATCGACAGCGATGGCGCCGGCCGAAGC
>CBAAAA010000152.1:0-9707 GCA_964658695.1 uncultured Solirubrobacteraceae bacterium
GCCGCAGACTCCTCACCGCATAGCGTGCGTCATCGATAAAGTCCGTCAACCAGTGAATCCGCCGCATGTCTCGCATCTCTTCCTTCCGTTGCTCCAGGCCGCCCATCGCACGCAGCGCCGCATACCGTGCCTCCTCGCGAGAAAGCCCGCCGGCAATCCCTTCCTCGATCTTGTGCTCCAGATGAAACCGCATCTCCTCGTCAAGCTCCCGCTCCGCACGACGCCGCAGCAGTATCGATTTCAGTCTCAGCGGCGTCGTGAACCACCAGTGCTCAATGCGCATAGTTCTCTACGCCTCAGATAGCTGGACCACGTGCGAAATCGCAGACGATAACCGCTGCCAGTTCGCCGCTTCCGATTCGAGCTGTTTTCTCCCCAACCGCGTCAGCGAATAAAACTTCGCGCGCCGGTTATTCTCCGTCTGCTTCCACTCCGCCGTGATCCACCCCTCCTGCTCCAGCTTGTGCAGCGCCGGGTAAAGCGATCCTTCACTCACCTGCAAAACTTCGCCGGAGACACTCTTCAGCCGCAGACTGATTGCCCACCCATGCAAAGGCTCCAACGCCAGAATTTTCAGCAGCAGCAGATCAAGCGTCCCCTGAACCAGATCGTTCGGTTTACTCATATCGGTTTCCTAGATGAGTATACAACCGCTTCTCTCGGTAAGCAAGGGGACTCTGCCGTTCGTGTGATGTTGCTCAGGGATTCTGTCACCCCTTCAGGGTGTGTATTCTCTTCGGCATCGAAACAGGATGCGAATCCACTTGAACTCCAGTGATCGGAGACGGTGTTGGCTGCGCTTTCCTTTCGCACGTTGCCCGTCGTAGACTCGCGCGCCCATTGATAGTACGCGATTAAGTGGAGCGCCCACTCATGGAAGGTCCGCCGCGGGAACCTTGGGCAACAGCTCTCCGAGCCTCGGTCATCAGTTGAGCATGAATGGCGGGATAGTCCGGGGCGGTTTGCGTTGCAACGAGCTGCCTCTCAATGTCGGTTGTTTCTTCATGGCCGATTGATCCCTGGTTTCGAAAACCGCGCCATCCGGCCCAGCCACAATCCCGCGTGTCTCACTCAAAACCCGCATGATCTTTTCACGCTCTGTTCCGACTGCCTTATAACGGTGGGATGTGGGCGCCGCAACCTTGCTAGGCGTCTCTCGTTACCGGCGTATCCGACATCGCCAGTTTCAGCATCCTGTCTTGTGTGAGAATTACCGAACGTTCGATCACGTTCCGCAAGTCCCAAATGTTCCCGCGCCAGTCGTATATTCCAATGCCTGCGACGGAATCGACTCAATCACCGCCCGAGTCGATGCGAAGACTTCTGTGTGAAGTACCGCACCAGCAGCGCTAGTTCCTCCGGCCGTTCCCGCAAGAAGGCATCCGCAACGGAAACACGTGCAGCCGCTAAAATCAGATCTCTGCGGAATGTCCCTGCGTCGCTCGGCTCAAACATTCTCCGGCACTACGAAGGGAGCGCGGTATGTGCCCTTCAACATCTCGGTCGCCTCCGCGTCATTGATGACTTCTTCTTTCTCCGGATCGAACTGAATTGTCCTGCCCAGCCTGTAGGATGCATTCGCCAGATGGACCAGCGTCGTCGATTTGTATCCCTCTTCAATAGGCGCCCGAAGATTGGCGGCGTTCCGGCTGCGCACACATTCAATGAAGTTCAGGAAATGCTCATTACCGACGCCGGCATGCTTCTCCGGACCGGGTTCATTCATGTCCCCTAAGTAACTCTTGTAAGCATCGTACCCGGAGATAGCTACGTATCCCTTTGAGCCATAGTAAATGTTTCCGATGGTCGAAGGCTTTCCGTTAGCGGGCCCCAGTTCCTTCTCTTTACTAGCCCCGCCCGAGCGGGCTTTGGTTGTTTGCAAACCAGCAGCCGGCACTCCGCCGCTCGCGAATTCTGGCGTTCCGATTCCTACTTCGTGGTTTGTCATCCAACCGCGAACCTCAAAGTTCATCATTTTGGGTTTGCCTCCGCTGGGATCGGCAAACTCATACACGGTGGTCATGACATTCGGCGTCTGCTGGTCATCGTCGAACAGGAAATGCCCACCCAGGGAAGTGATTTTAGTGGGCAAACCAACCCCCAGTCCCCAGCGCGCCAAGTCCAGCTCGTGAATACCCTGGTTACCCAGATCGCCGTTGCCCGTGTCCCAGATCCAGTGCCAGTTGTAGTGAAATCGGTTCTGGGTGAAGGGCTTCATAGGAGCCGGCCCGGTCCAGAGATCGTAGTCGACTCCTGCCGGGACAGCCTCCTCCGACTTTCTTCCGATCGTGCCCCGCCACTTGTAACAGAGGCCGCGCGCCATGTAGACATCGCCGATCAAGCCGCTGCGCATTTGGTCCATTGCCTCGCGAACGGCGACGCTCGAGCGGCACTGACTTCCGTGCTCGCAAATCACCTTGTATTTGTTGATTGCACGGACCAGCTGGCGACCTTCCCACCAGTTGTGTGAGCAGGGCTTTTCAATATAGATATCTTTTCCCGCCTGCGCCGCCCAAATCCCCATCAGAGAATGCCAGTGATTGGGAGTCGCTATCGAAACCGCATCCACATTCTTGTCTTCCAGCAGCTTTCGCACATCGGTGTAAGTCCGGGGCTTGGCAATTCCCATCTGTTCCGCATCACTGCACCGCTTTGAAAGCACACTCTCATCTACGTCGCAAAAGTAAGCCAACTCGACATTCGGAAGACTGTGGTATCCCTTGACATGGTCCCAACCACGTCCGCGTACACCGATCACCGCCACTCTGACCCGGTCATTCGCGCCCAGTACTTTCCTGGTCGAGGCGGCTGTCGCCAATCCTGCGGCTGTCACCGCGCTGGCTTTTAAAAAGCTGCGACGTTCGGCGTTCTGTAGTTCGTGTTCCATCTGCTCGGTTGCATTTTATCGCGTTTCGATCAGACCTTTTTCAACGTCCGCATCAAGCCGTCCATCGACTCGACGCTCGACTGGTAAATATTGCCCTGAGCGTTCTTGTAATGCGTTTCGAGTGACATCGTGCCCGCGTAGTGAATCTTCTTCAGGGCTTCGAATTGCCCGACGAAATCAATGTCCCCACCTCCGATCGGCTCCCAGCTCTTCCCTTTGGCATCCTTCAAGTGGATATGCACAATGCGGCTGTGATCCAGCTGATTCCAGGCATCCGGGAAAGGCTTTTCCCCCGCCTCATAACAGTTGCCCGGGTCCCAGTTATGCATCAAATGGCGGTCCGAGATGGCCTTGAAGAGCTTCGCAGTTTCCGCACCCGTGCCGGTGTTGCAATCGAATTCGTTCTCGACCACCAGCACCACGTCCGACGCCTTGGCGGCTGCCAGTGCCTTGTGTAGCTCCTCCAAAATGCGGTCGAAGATTTCGTCGGGGTGCGCCACTCTTTTGAAGGTAAAAATGCGGACGCGATTCGTGCCGAGAATATGCGCTATCTCCGCGGCGTGCTTCAGGTCTTCCAACTGGCGTCCGTACTCCCCAGTCGACTGATTCAGATCAGCGGCATTTTCCCCGATGGGTTTTGTCCCTGGCAGCGCAATCTTGTATATCGCCGTATCCAGGACCGATACCTTGATATCCGCGTCGTCCAGCTGCTTCCTCACCGCCTTCGCCTGAGCCACGCTGGCGGCCGTGTAGAAATAGCTTGACTTCCCGTCCAGCGCCACGTTCCGCAGTTCGGCCCACTTCAGGTGATATTTCGGAAAAAAGTTTGAGAGGACGGTCGTCAGATTCGGACTAACCTCGTCCGTGATTATCCCGAGTTTCCAGGGGTACCCGGGTTCTTCCCCCGCTGCCGCCTTTCTTCTAGAAGGGAGAAATCCAGTTGCTGCGATTGACAGCGAACCCTTGATCAGTTGCCGGCGGCTTGAATTCCCTTTGTTGTGCGTCATGAGATATTTACCAGAGTTCTGGCTGTATTCTTCCACATCCTTCTTAGCGAAGAGCTAGAATGAGACATCCTAGAAATCTATTAGGCGGTTTGCAGCAATTCAAGGCGGTGTCTCTGGCCCTTTTGTGCCCGGTTCTCTACGTTCTAATCTCTCTGATCATACTCGTCGTAACCGCGAGTGCTCAGAACGTCTCTTCGGGTTTCCAGAAGATCGGCGAAGTCCTTCACCCATCGGTCCCGGGCTGCCTCCCTGATGCCAAGAGCGATCTCCGCCGTCGTGCGTGTTTTTACCTCGATGAACTGGTCACTCCGAGCGCTGCTATTCACGCTTTGTTCTCGAGCGAGTTCTCGGAATGGCGAAACAGCCCCCATATCCGCCACCAGGATAGCGACGATACGTTCAAGCGCTTCTCCGTCTTTTACGAGAGCAGAGCCGCCCGGGATGCGGGAGAGCTGCTTGTAGGCCACTTTCACCACGAAGACTTTCTACCCCGCGAATCCGGTAAGACCGGGTTCCTTGAACGCAGCAGAGCGGCGCTTCTCAGTGTTCTCGTAACTACCGATGAGTCTGGAGTCGAACGTACTGCGTTGGCCCCGATTGCGGGTTCGTTCAGTTCCGGCTTCGTCGGCGCGGCGGCCTATCAAAACCACGGCCTGCTCGATGCGGCGTTGCGGCGTTCCGGAACCGCTTATGGCAGCTACTTCACTAGTGCGATGTTCCGGGAGTTTAAGCCGGACCTGGTCCGCTTCTCCGATAAGTTGTTTACGCGATCGAAATAGTCTTCACCACTGTCAACTTCCGTCCCGCTTCTTCGTTTTGATTCATAGATATGATTGGCGTGATGGCGGGCGAACTGAAAGGTGACGTCCGTGAAGGTGTTTCCGTCAGCGATTTCGGGAGCTGGATGGCCTCAGAACAGAAGCGTATTTTCTTGCTCTGCCGGCGCATTCTGCAGGATCCCGAAGAGGCCGATTCGGCAACCCAGGATGTCTTTCTCAAAGCATTTCGCGCTCTGAATAAGCCGACTGGCGGTGCCGTGAAAGAGATCGAAAGCCCCGATAAGTGGGTCACGCGGATTGCAGTGAATACCTGCTACGACCGGCTTCGATCCAAAGCATGGAAAATATGGCGTCGCAGGCCTGCGCCACAAGAAGAAGAGGGTATTCTTCGCATGACGCCCGCTGCCTTGCCCGATGCTGAACGGCAGGTGTTCGCGAAACAAATCCAGCACAGACTGGAAGTGGCGATCGCGAAGTTATCTCACCGCCAGCGAGTGGTTTTTACGCTGCGTCATTATGAATCGATGGCTCTCGAAGAGATAGCGTCAGCTTTAAAGCTGGATTCGGGGACTGTCAAGGCACATCTTTTTCGTGCCACAGCGAAACTACGAGAAGAACTGAAGGACTTATATGTGGCGCGCTGAGGGAGCGTGCGGAGGGAAGTATGAACATCCAGTCCAGACTGTCAGGTCACTGGACAGATGAGCAGATCATTGAACATCTTTATGGCGGCGGCCCCGAGAACGATCACCTTACAAGTTGCCCAGACTGCTTAAGCCGCCTTTCCTCTCTGCGGGAACACCGGCAAGGCGTCGAAGAGGCTTCCGGCACAAATGAAGCCAGCAACGAATTTTTAAACGATCAGCGCCGCCAGATTTATGCTCGTTTGTCGAAACAGGCGCACTCGGCCAAATTGCCTGCCGGATTCACACGTTGGGTCTCAGCGGCAGCCATGTTGCTGGTCGTGGGCGGGAGCGCGTTTTTCGTGGAGGAGCATCGCCAGCCCAAGTGGAATCAGCCGGCAGTTCCGCACGTTACGATTTCAGATGCTCAACTCGCCAGCGAAGTCAGTCAAATGGCTGATGCGTCCGAGCCTGAATCAACGGAGCCGCTACAAGCTCTGTTTGCAGAAGAGTAGCTCAGGCGATGATCTCACGTCGTGCTGTGTTGATGCTGCTGGGGACGGCGTTCACCATTGGCCTGAATGCTCAGAACACCACCAGCCTACCCTGGTGGACAAGCCCGGTAGTCGATGATCTTGGTCTAAGTCCTGAACAGCGGGAACGGATTAAGAGGATAGTCCGGTCTTACCGCGATCGCCTCTTTGACGCCCGTAATCGGGGCAGCAAGGCTGAGGCGGAACTTCAGGACATCCTCAATGAACCCACGGTTGACCCGAACTCAGCGCGGCCGGCCATAGACCGGCTTGCGGCTGCACGCTCCGAGACGACCAAAGTCTTCACTCAGATGAGTGTTGAATTGCGCAGCGTTCTTACCCTGCCGCAGTGGCGCGAACTGGTGAAGCGGTGGGCGGAAGTGCAAAAGACCAAGCGGAATCGAGATACTGAACTTACGCCCTAAACCCTAAACTGCATCAGGGACCTGTGGTCTCCTTTGGCGTGCAGGCCGGTCCGGCGCCCGGGTTATCCGGTTCGTAATAGTAGCCGTGCCAGAGCAGGGTTGCCGCAAGCGGAGTACCAGCCCAGGCCGTCAGGTGATATCCATCAGAAGCCGTGCACGCGCGAAATCCCTCAGTTTTTCCGTTCTGATCCAGATCCGCCTGAACCATATTGTTGTTAGTTGAGAATGCGGATGCTGAGCCGACCACCGCAATCAGGGGGACGAGCTTCTGCAAGCTTCCGGGCTCTGGCTTGACATCATAGCTGGAGAGGGCCGTGTTTACGTCCTTGCTGACCGGACATACGCTTTGGGATGAACTTGTTACCTGCGCCTGAATGAAAGCTTGAGGAGCGAGCGGGGATACGAGAGTTACCGGGCTGCCACTTTGCAAGGAAGCATTTTGGATAGCGATGCAGGTTCGGGAACCGGTTTGCACGCCAACTCCTATACGAGGGCTGTAGTTTGCGGCCTGCTGCGTTGAGGCCGAACCTGTGGTCTCACTGGGAGGTCCACCGGGCTTCGGTGAACATGCAATTGAGCAGGCGGCTATACCAAATAGAAGAAGGCGTTTTTCCACGTAAGTTAGAGTGGGCTGCCGGCTTAAATGCAACAAGCCGAGCCTGCTTCGTCCTAAAGAAAAGAGAGAACGCGCACGATTTGCACGGTGCGCGTTCTTCGTTCGTTGTTATCTCATTTTTCCGTTTTCGTCGTATCCTTCTTTGTTGGCTCCTTCTTTGATGAAGTCGCATGGCCTTCATGAGTTGAGTTCTGGGGATGTTCGACTGGCTTTTTCTCTGCCGCTGGATGCGGCGGGACGCCATGTTCCGCCGAAGCAGGATGTTGCTCGGCGGCCCGAGCAGGCTGAGCAGCGGGGCGAGCAGCTTCGTTGCGCTGAGCTTCCGTGGTCTTTGGCTGTGCAGCAGCTGGTTTTGGCTGCTGTTGCGGAGTTGGTCGAGTGTGTTCCGTTTCCTGAACCGCCGGCCGTCCCTGCTGCCGTGGATTCTCAGTGCTGGAAGCCGGGCGGCCCTTTTCAAGCGGACGCGATCCCTGCTGCGAGTTCGTTGGAGCACCATGCGCATCCGGTTGCTTGGCAGCGGTACTTGGCTCCGCTTGGCGCGCCGATGCAGGAGTAGGGGTTGCCTGCCGCGTCGTCGCAGGAGTCGCGGTCGCCTGGCGGGCCGGCACGTTGCCAACTCGTTGCCCCTGATGAACAGCTACCGGTTTAGCCGCTGCTACCTGATGAACGGCCGGAGCGGGCCGTGTCTGTGGAGCCGTCGCCCGCCGCATTGCCGCGAAATCGGTGGGCTGACCTACATGCTGCTGCAGGTAACTCTGCCGCGAAGCAAACGAAGCGGGCTGTGCCGGAGGTGTGTTTCGCGCAATCACCTGTCTCTGCGCCAGTTGTGCCGGAGGGGCCGCAGCCGGATGCCCCGAGGTCGGCGCGACAGCTTCTCGAGTGGGCGCAACGGGAGGCGCTACTACCATCGCCTGCGCCGGCTGGAAGTGTGCCAACTGAGCCTGCGACACTGTAGCGCCCGCCTGGCCGACAGGCCGTCCGCTTGCGAACGCAGTCTGCGGCATTGCCGAGACGGCGTTAGGCGATCTCACGTTAACAAATGTCTGGTTATAGACGGTCTTATTCACATATACCGTGTTGTATACGTTAGTGATGTTGGTCGTGTTTACGATCCGCGTGTTGTTGACGTTTACGTTATTGAAATAACCGGGACTGCAGTGATAACTCGGTGTGTAGACCTCACCCCATCCCAGTGGGACCCATCCCATACTCGCTCCGCCACCTCCTCCGCCGATGGAGATCGACACCCCAAAATGCGCGCCGCCAAAGAACGCTACCAGGGCAGGAGCGTAAACCGGACGGATGATCGGTCCGCCATAGCCGACATACCCGTCCATTCTGGCGCATGGGCCAGGCGCCCATCCCCAACGTTCATGCCAGAACACCCAGCGGCCATAGTGGAACGGCGCGTATCCCCATGGACTGTCGTCCACCCAGGTCCAACCCCATGGTTCGATCCAGGCCCAATGCCCGGAGTGATAGGGCGCCCAGCCTGCGGGCACGCTCCTCGGATACCAGACTGCCCCATAATTGGACTCCTGATTCCAACTGCCATAGTCGTCCAGATCCTCCGCACCGACGACAGTTGGCGGCAGATAGCGCATCGAACGCATCTGAGCCTCGCGGGCATCGCGTTGCGCGCACCAGTTGTCGAAGGCATCCGGCGCGGGAGGTCCTTCGATATCGAATGCCAGTTGATCGGTGCCGGACAGGGATGCGCTGTTCCCTGGATTCAAAGTAAATGCCTGACCTCCGCCGGTGATCTCGGCTTGTCCTGTGTTCGCGAACACAAATGTTGTATTCGCGTTCGGGTCCACGTGAATTCGATAAGTGCCGTTTCGTAGTAGAGTGATCGCTGCGTTTGGCGTGTCCACTTCAAAGCTGCTGTTGGGGTCGAGGTCATGAATGCGGAAGTTCATATCGCCTTCAGTCACCTTCAACTGCACTGCCTGATCGGTAAGGTTGAGAAACCCGAAGTTGGTTAACTGTCCCGCTCTGATCACAGCGTTATCCATGTGCAGCTCAGCAATGGAGCTTTGATCAGCATAAAGATAGTCGCCCAGTGTAAAAGGCCGGTTGATCACGGCAGGCGCCCATTGATCCACGCCGGCCGGTTCCATTGAAACGTTGCCACTAATGTAATTGAGGCGCGCAACACGAGTCGGCGGATCATCCTGCGCGAACACCGCAGTCGCTAGAGATGCGAATAAACCTGCCGTGAAAATGAATGCTCTCGAGTACTTTACTACTTTCTGCACCATATTTGGTGTCCCCCTTCGCCTGATAGATGTTCAGGTACAGACCTCAGGTTACCGCTTGTATGATGCGCGAAAAGGCTTCTGAACCGGATTTAACAGGAGGGCGCAACGAGCGGTTGAATGGCACCGCAAGGTGCTCGAAATAAGCCGCTTATAGCTATTTGCTTAAACGCTTAAAGTACTCCGCAACCGCATCGCGATACTGTTCAGGTGCGACCTCGGGACTTCCGGTCCGAGTAGTGCCGCTCGTCCCAGAGATACGCCGGCCGAGTTCCACTTCGAGCTTCTCCAGACTCGCAACAGTGTCCTGACTGACCCGCGCATCCAGCAACCCGTCTTGTCCCTTCATGTGTTGCAGCCAGCCGATGGCGTCGTTCACTTCACCACTGAACTGGCGGTCACCACGCACCTGCGAGCGCAGGGCAGCCAGGTCGCTGATCGTATCTTGAATGTCTTTGCCACCGCCTCCGAATGTCGCGCGACCACCGGTTGGGGATGATTGGCCTTTTGATCTTTGTCTACCGGGTTGCCCGGGTTGCGATTCCTGGCCGCTACCCTGCGAATCACCTTGGGAATCAC
>CBAAAA010000153.1:0-5116 GCA_964658695.1 uncultured Solirubrobacteraceae bacterium
AATCAACGGCTCTAGAATGTCAATCGCGCGCTCACTCTGAATAGCCTGCGCCTGACTCTGACCGAGCGTTGCTTCAGATCCGGCCTTCTGCGCCAGCGCGGACGTCAGCCTGGCTTTGGATAGATTCAATTGCGCGACTGCCTGCCTCACAGCTTCTTCCCGGGCCCGGGTCGAAGACCTTGCCTGATCCACCTGGTCTACCGTGACGAACTGCTTGGAGAGCAACGGCTCAAGGCGGTGCAGATTGTTGTTGGCATAATCGAATTCCGCCTTGACCTGGCTCAATGAGGCCTCCGCGTGCCCCAAATCCGCATGCGCCTGCTCGATGGTGGCGTTTGCTTCCAGAACCTGCGCTTCGGAACTACGCGTTGCGGCCCGGGCCGCCAGCAGCGCGCTCCCCTGAGACGAGATATGGCGCTCCTCATTCGCAATCTGACCCTCAAGAGCCGCCTGTTGAGACTTGGCGTTTTCGAGCGCGTAACGATAGGGAGCATCGTCGACCTCATACAGCAGATCCCCTTGTTTAACGAACTGGTTGTCATGCACGGCCAAGTTGATGACCGGTCCTTCCACTACCGGGGCAATCCCGATGTAGTTGGCGAAGACCTCGGCGTCGTCGGTACGCGGCTGGTGGTCAATGTGCCGCAGCACCAGAATGCCGGCAACCAGTGCGGCCAGGACTACGACTAGCGTCCCAACGGGAAATGGCTTCTTACTTCCGCCTGCATGCTGTGGTTGCGCCATGATGTTAGCCCCAGTGATATCAACTAAAGAAGAGTAACCATAAGCAGAAAATGAAAAAAGCCCATACCGCCAGATAACTGAGGAACACCGGGCGCAAGTATTCTTCTATCTCCAGCCGTCGAGCCAGCGTCCGTACGATCACTGTCAGCAGAATAGCCACCGGCAGACACACCAGCCATGCCGGGAAGTAAGACCCAAGCAGGTTAAAGGACGGCGCATGTCCGCATCCTGTAACCGAAAGCCCCAGGAAGGTCAGCGCCAGTTGTTGGATCGACCTTCGCTTCACGGCTTTGGCTTTCCCATCTGTTGCCGGAGCATGTCTCCAGTCCGGAAAGCGAGGTCGGCATAGCTTGTCAGCACGGCGGTTCTTGCAGAAATGTCGGCGGATCTGGCCTGCGCCAGGGCCCGCTGGGCGGAAAGCACATCGAGTATGTTGCGCACGCCCAAGGTGTATGACTGAATAGCGGCATTATAGGAAGAGTCGCTTGCCGCCAGTAGTTGGGAAGCCGCCTCCCGCTGCCGGAGCGCTGTTTTTGCATTGGAATAAGAGCGCCAGACCTCATCGGCGATTTGATCCTTCGCCGTAGCCACCTCTGCTTCCGCGCGTTGCTCGGCTGCATGCGATTCGGCGAGTTGATTACGTCTTCGTCCGCCATCGAAAATTGTCCAGGATAAACTAAGCTGCGCATCGTAAACGGAAGACCCGGCATAGGTGCCTGGGTAGGGCAGTTGATCGCCATAGCCCCGCAAGAAGCCCCAGTCTCCTTGAAATGCGAGGTGCGGATAATAGGCGGACCTCGCCTCCCGGATGTCCGCCTCGGCGCCCTCCACGGAAGCGGCGCGAGTCTGCAGATCCGGCCGCTGTTCATACGCCCGGTGGATCAGAGCTTCCGCGGAATCGGTCAGCTGAGTTGGAATGACCAGCGAGTCGATCTCCTGCACACGGAATGTCGAAGCCGGTGAAGCAGCCAGCGCAGTGGCAAGGTCTCCTGTGGACGTCTCCTGAAGCCCGATTGCGGATTGCAGATCGTATTCGGCTTGAGCCGCCGCGGCACGCGCCTCCAGCACATCCGGCAGCGTAGCCAGCCCCGTCTGCAACCGGGCGTCAGAAGCTTGTTGCACGGCTTGCGCGTTCTTCAGATTCGCTTCGGCCGCGGTTCGCTGGCCATTCGCGTTCAGTAACTGATAATAGGCGCGCATCACTTCGAAGATGACACGCCGGTGTGCATCGTTGAAGCTGAAATTGCTGCCCAGTAACCCGGCTCGTTCCCTTGCGATGCGATCCTGTCTCGCACCGAAGTCAAGTAACGTATAACTCAGATTGAATTCGCCCTGTCCGATGCCTTCTTCCTGCAGCACGAAAGTGTTATAGAGGAGCACACCGGTTTTCAAGGTTTGGCCGATGACAGCTGCGCCGAGCGTGGGATAAAGATCGGATTTCGCCACCCCGAGTTGAGCCGCCTGTTGTTTTGCGGCTTCCCAGGCAGCGCGTGTCTCCGGATTCCGCTGTTCGCCAAGATCGATCAACTCGGCGAGAGTATAGCTCCGGCCACCCTGAAACACGAATTCATTCCCGCCTTTGAGGGTAGCGGCGGCGCCCCGCGATAGCCCTCCATTGGGAGGAGGCGACCAGGGTCGGCCAGGCGTCACCGGCGTCCTCTGTCCTTCAGCTGCGCCAACGGCAACGAAGGCCGCAACAATGACGAACACCCACGGCCCAGCGGAGCAACGCCAGACAGCGTAGAGACTCGCCAGATTCTCAAGCGCCTTATTAAAAACCGCGCCCGTTTGGAACGAAAACCAGCGGGCGACTGTTGCTGTCTTGATGAGCAAAGTATTTCCGGTAAGAACGATTGTAACGACCACACCTTTTCGTCGCGGCGCGTCATTCAACAGGCCAAACCAGGAGGCAATAGGCCAAACTAGAAGCATCGATGTTAGTTCGCAATCAGTCAGATGCTGGACAACTCACCCTTTCTTTCCAGCCGGAAAGGCGCGTTTTTCAGGTTAGCGATCTCAACGCCGCATTGCAACGCCTTCTCGAATCGGAATTCCGGGGCATCTTCGTTGCCGGTGAAATTTCAGGTTGCCGGATCGCGTCGAGCGGCCACTACTACTTCTCGCTGAAAGATGAGCAGAGTCAGATCAAGGCAGTTTTGTTCAAAGGGTCCGCGCGCTATCTCAAGTTCAAGCCACAGGACGGACTGGCGGTGATTGCACGCGGGAACCTGGAAGTCTACGAGGCACGCGGCGAGTACCAGTTCATTGTGGAAACTCTGGAACCACAAGGCGCAGGGGCGCTGCAGCTTGCCTTTGATCAGCTGAAGGCGAAACTGGCGGCAGAGGGGCTCTTCGACAGCGCCCGCAAACGGACACTGCCCAAACTTCCGTCGCGAATCGGTCTGATTACCTCGCCATCAGGCGCTGTCATTCGCGACATGCTGCACGTGCTCGAGCGCAGATTTCCCGGGCTTCATATCCGGTTGTTCCCGGCGCAGGTACAAGGCGAGGGAGCAGCGGCTCAGGTCTGTGATGCCTTGGCCTATTTCAGCAGAACGCCTTGGGCCGAAGTGGTGATTGTGGCTCGCGGCGGAGGATCGCTGGAGGATCTCTGGACG
Organism: uncultured Solirubrobacteraceae bacterium; assembly: GCA_964658695.1. GTDB lineage: Bacteria > Acidobacteriota > Terriglobia > Bryobacterales > Bryobacteraceae > Bog-105. Next base: position 3,363 of record CBAAAA010000153.1, read on the forward strand.
TTTAATGAAGAGGCTGTGGCGCGCGCGATTGTAGCGTCCAGGGCTCCGGTCATCTCGGCGATCGGACACGAAATAGATTTCACAATCTGCGATTTTGTTGCCGATCGCCGCGCCCCGACGCCCTCCGCGGCAGCCGAAATCGTGATTTGCGAGCGCGAAAGCCTGATTGAACAGATTACTGGCGCCCGGCTCCGCGCTTTGCAAGCGATGCGTTACCGAATCTTATCGCTATTGCGAATTCTGAATGACAAAGGCACTCACCGCCCCGCTACGATTTTGCAAAGGGCCATCAGCAGAAGATCGCAGCGGGTGGACGATCTCGAATACCGGCTCAGACATCTGCAAAGAAGCGTGTTCGATTCTCGCAAGCGCCGGCTGGCGGAACTTTCCCGCCGTCTCGAAGCTTCCGATCTACGGCTTCGCTTCGCCGCGGTACGTCATCGGAACGACAGGAAACAGGAGCAACTCGCTACGCTGATGCAAGCGGCGCTATGGCAGGCGCGTCGCAAACTGGAAGGGCTCACATTGCATCTGACGCAACTCAGTCCACTCACGGTTCTCTCCCGTGGATACGCAATTGTGGAGGCTCGCGACGGCAACGTCATCCGCGATGCGGACGAGACGGCGGCGGGCGCACAGCTGCATATTCGTCTGCACCGTGGCGCGCTAGATGCCACAGTCGATCGAAAACTTATAATGGAAGTTGAAGCAAGCTGAACGGAAACGAGCGATTTGCCTGTTAAGCGGCGGTCTGGACTCGGCAACCAGTCTCGCCATTGCGCGCGATCTCGGGTACGAGTGTTACTGCCTTTCGTTTGACTACGGCCAGCGGCATTTGATCGAATTGGAAGCGGCAAAACGCGTTGCGGCAAGCCTCGGCGTCAAAGAACATCGGACCGTGGTCATCGACCTTCGAGTGTTCGGCGGCTCGGCATTGACGGCGGAGATCGACGTTCCCAAGAACCGCAGTCAGGAAAAGATGAGCACTGGCATTCCCGTGACTTACGTGCCTGCGCGGAATACCATCTTCCTGGCTTTTGCGCTTGCATACGCAGAGGTTTCTAAGGCCTTCGACATCTTCATCGGTGTCAATGCCATCGACTATTCAGGCTACCCGGACTGCCGCCCAGAGTTCATTGAGGCGTTTGAGCGAATGGCGAATCTGGCAACCAGAGCGGGCGTGGAAGGACGTGGCGCCCTTCGCATCCAGGCCCCGCTTAGCGCGATGACAAAGGCCGATATCGTACAGGCAGCATTGCGCCTGGGTGTCGATGTGGGGTTGACGCATAGCTGTTATGATCCGCACGCCGGTGGCGTTCCGTGCGGTAAATGCGATTCCTGCATCCTGCGGCAAAAGGGCTTCGAAGAGGCTGGGGTCGCGGATCCCGCGCTGGCGCAAGATTGAATATTTCAGAAATGAAGATCTCAGAAATCTTTTTCTCGGTTCAAGGGGAAGGCACGCTGGCGGGAGTTCCTTCGGTTTTCGTCCGAACCTCGGGCTGCAATCTCCGCTGCACTTGGTGCGACACACCCTACACCTCGTGGAACCCCGAAGGAGCCGATAAGACTACTGAAGAGATCATGCGACTGGTGTGTGACTTCGGCGCAAAACACGTCGTGCTTACCGGAGGAGAGCCGATGATTGCCCCTCAAGTGGAGGTAATCACCGGCGTTTTTCGATCTGCCGGGCTCCACATCACCATCGAAACGGCCGGGACGGTTTTCGCTCCGGTCGCGTGCGACTTGATGAGCAT
>CBAAAA010000153.1:5126-9670 GCA_964658695.1 uncultured Solirubrobacteraceae bacterium
CAGTCCGAAGCTCTCAAACTCCGTTCCCGTTAGCCGCGAAAACGGCAGGTGGGCGGCCCAACATGAGCGTCTCCGGTATCAACCCGACGTGCTGCGGCGATTGATGCAGGGCTACGACTATCAGATGAAATTTGTCGTCTGCTCTCCGGACGATCTGGCTGAAATACGGAACATGCAGGAGGCGCTGGCGATTCCGCCTGGACGGATGGTGCTGATGCCTGAAGGAACAATGCGCGACGTGGTGCGCGAACGCGCGCTGTGGATTGTAGAAATCTGCAAACAGAATGGCTATCGTTACAGCCCGCGGCTGCACGTGGACCTGTGGGGCGACTGCCGCGGAGTATAACCAGCGGAGTGTAACAGCGGGTTCCCGCTAAAATTGGTTGTGAACCGGATTCCTGGCGCAAAGCCCCGCTTCGGCGCTGTCAGCTTTCTCAACAGCGTTCCCCTCGTCTGGGGAATGCAGCACGGCCGTCAATCCGAGCAGGTCGACCTAAGCTTCTCGATTCCATCGGTCTGCGCCGAACAACTGGAAGCCGGCCAGATCGATGTCGGACTGGTTCCGGTGGCGGAGATCGCGCGTCAAGGGCTGGAAATCGTTCCGGGCGTCGGAATAACCGCGTTAGGACCGGTCCGAAGCATTCTTCTCTTCTCGAAAGTTCCCTGGGGTCAGGTGCGGCTGGTGCACGCAGACTCGAGTTCAAGGACTTCGGTACAACTCGCGCGCATCATTTTGCGGGAGCGATTTGGCGTGCGGCCGCAGATCCGGCAACATCCTCCCGCTCTGGAGGCAATGATGGCGCAGGCGGACGCTGCTTTGGTAATCGGAGACCCCGCCCTGCTGATCGATCCACCCAGCTCGCCGTATCATTGGCTCGATCTGGGCGAAGAGTGGTTTCGCATGACCGGGCTTCCGTTTGTGTTCGCAGCCTGGGCTGCCAAGCCGGGCGCGAACATTGGTTATTTCACTGAAGTTGCTGAAGGCTCCTGGGCGTTTGGCCGGGACCATCTCCTGCAGATTGTCGATAGCGAATACGCTCGCCGGGGAGTCACCAGAGATGCGGCGCGCGAATACTTGACGCGCTACATTCGCTTCGAATTAGGGCCGGCAGAATACAAGGGATTGGATCAATTTCTTGCCTTGGCTGGTCTACCTGAGATTGCCATTGGAACGGAAGCATAAGTCATAAACAAGAAAAGGCGTCGAGTCACAATGTGACATTGACGCCCTTTTAGGTGAAACCGGAAAATAACTAAGTCGTTTCGGTCTTCTTTGCCGGACGTGAAGCTTTGATCTTTCTCATATCGAGAGATTTGTTTGACCAGTCTTCGGCCTTGGCAACGTCGGCCTTTGCGGCATCAGCATCATCTTCGATGTTGGCCTTTTCCCGATACAGAAGATTGAGATAAGACATAGCGTCCTCGTTCTCTTTGTCGAGCCCCAGGCACTTGGTCAGATTTTGAATTCCGCTATCGACCAAAGCTCCGTACTTAGCCTTCAAATCGGCGCGGACTTTGGCGTCTTTCAGAGGCCCGGGATCATCCGGCTTGGCGTGCGCGTCATTGCGGGCCGTCTTGATCGGAGCATAAGCTTCCGACCAGTCGATAACGCCTAAGTAGTAGTACGGCTCACCTTCCTTGCCGTTCACTTCGATGCGGCGCTCGTTCCACTTGCGAGCTTCCTCGAGCGCCGCGTGCTTCTCGTCTTCCGTACCCGTAGCGGCGCGTTGGAACGCCATAGACGCCATATAAGCAAGAGCCATTGAGTTCGTCGGATCCTTTTTCAGGATGTCGTTGAACGTCTTTTCGGCCATATCATAGTTCTTCTTGTTATCACCCGAATCCGCGCCGGGCACCCATTGAACCATGTACGAAACAGCCAGGTAAGCGCGAGCGTTGTCGCTCGCCGGGTCCAGGTTCACTGCTTCCTTAAAGTGAGTCACGGCGTCCGCATACTTGTTGTTGCGGAACGCTTGCACGCCTTTGTTCAGCTCATCCCTCGACCTTAGCTTCGCGCATCCGGTACTCAGGAGCATCACGGCACTAAGTGCGGCGATTGTCCACCACTTTGATTTGAGAATCATCGTGCTCCTTCCTCCTTCTCCTTTGACGTCGGAAAGCCTACTGGCCCGCCTCAACCTTCGGCGTCATGATACCGACCTTCTCGAGGCCCGCTCCCTTGGCGTCGTCGATTACCTGGGCAACGTATCGATAATCCACGTCAGGATCTCCCTTGACAAACAGCACCTTCTGAGCGCGAGTCTTAAAGATTTCTTCCAGCTTGTCAGTCAAGTCGGATTCCTTCACCGGCTGGCCGTTGATCTGGAGACTGTGATCCTTAGTCACCTCAACAACTACCGTCGGATCGTTGTCAGGAGGCGGTGGCGGTTGGTTCGGTGGCGGGGGCTGAGGCACCAGAGTGTCCAGACCGTGAGGGGTCAGTGGCGTGATCACCATGAAGATGATGAGCAGCACCAGAAGAACGTCGATGAGCGGCGTAACGTTTATATCAGCTTTGGCTCCGCCGGAGCCGCCTACTGCAAATGCCATATCAATTGCTCCTCGAGAACGTAGAGATTCAGAACTTAAAGACTTGCCTTTTTCGCTTTATCTTTGATTTCCTCAGTGAGGAGGCCCACCGAGTCGACCTGGGCGTTGCGCAGGTTGTCGATCACGTCTGTGACGCTCGAAAAACGGGCGCGCGCATCTGCCTTGACATAAACCGTCTTGTCAGAGCGATTCGTCTGAAGATCTTTTACCTTGGGCGCAAGCTGGTCCGCCGTGGTGAGAGCGTTGCCTGGACTCAGATACACTCTCCCGTCACGAGTGACCGCCACCAGAATGGCGTCCTCTTTGTCGGCTTCCGCCATCTTAATTGGATTTCTGGTTTTCACCATGTCTATGGGAACAGTCTTGCTGAGCATAGGCGTGATGACCATGAAGATGATGAGCAGCACCAACATCACGTCTACCATCGGCGTAACGTTGATATCGGAGACAACGGGCGGTGCTTTCGCTAACTTAGACATCTTGTGAGTTCCTTTTTGTAACTGCCTTCGGGATCATTCCATTCTGCAAGGGAGCCCGTTTCGATCCGAGGGGCACTTTTTAGTACCCCTCGGACCACTGATTCAACCCGGAGCAGACGATTGAGTGAATCCAACTTTACTTGTTAGCGGCCAAGCGAGCTTGCGTTCGCTTCAGAAAGTAGTCCACCAGCTCAGAACTGCTGTTGCCCATCTCGACGTCGAATGCCTCGATACGATTGGTGAAGTAGTTGAAGGCCCACACAGCTGGGATAGCCACAAACAAACCGACGGCGGTTGTGATCAGCGCCTCGGAGATACCACCCGCAACGGCGCCGATACCAGTCGATTTCGAAGTCGAGATCGCTTGGAACGCGTGCATAATGCCGACGACCGTTCCAAACAGTCCGACGAACGGGGCTGTCGAACCGATGGTTGCCAGACTGCTGACGCCGCGTTTCAGTTCAGCGTGGACGATGGCTTCGGCACGCTCGAGAGCACGCTTGGAAGCTTCAATGTCTTCTCCCGGAATTTCCGCGCTCATCTGATGAGCCTTGAATTCCTGCAGGCCGGCTACAACCACCTTTGCCAAGTGGCTCTTGTTGAAGCGATCCGCGATCTTCACGGCCTCGTCCAGCTTGCCCTCACGCAAAGCACCGGCAACCGCGGGAGCAAACGCACGCGACTGCTTGCGGGCCGCGTTGTAGGCGATCACGCGGTCGATCATTACACCGATCGACCATGCCGACATAATAAAGAGCACAAGGACAACGCCCTTGGCCAGCCAGTTCATCGTGCCCCAAAGAGTACGAAGATCGAAATTAATCCCTTCCTGCTCCTGAAGAAGCCAGAGGGCCCAGACTTGAAGTTGCAATACCATTCTTCTCTCCTAAGTTGAATCGGACCAAGTTGAATCGAACTAACTAACTAAATCTATCGGACTGTAATCTGTCCGATAACGTTACTGACTGAGCGTGAAGTTCACGATGATATCAGTAATGACCTCTACCGGCTGACCGTTTAGTTCGGTCGGCTTATACTTCCACTGCAGAACTGCTTCCCTCGCGGCGTTCACCAGCAAAGGGTGCCCACGCACAAGTTTCAGCCCTTCGATATTGCCATCCTTGCTGATCACGGCCGTAAATTCAACTGTTCCCTGCACACGAGCGGACTTGGCAAGCGGCGGATAAACCGGCTGCACGCGCCGGATCAGGTTCGCTTCAGCAACGCGCCCGCCGATTGGCACCGGTCCCGTGGGAGCCTTCTTCGCGGCAGGAGGGGGCGGCGGGGGAGCAGGACCCACTCCACCGACGACTCCGCCGATCACTCCACCAGCGGCTCCGGCATCTCCAACGCCGCCTTCAACCCCGGCGCCCACGTCCGGTGGCGGTGCGGCGTCAACCTGCTTAGCGATGGTCTTCGGAATCACACGCGGCGCTTGCAACTGGTTATTGATGAATTGCCGGACCACCGGCTTTGGCGCTACTTTCGGCGCCGCGGGCGGAGGCGGTGGCGGAG